>NZ_JBDUCX010000059.1:0-30462 GCF_040003245.1 Chthoniobacter sp. | reverse complement strand
TCGGCGTGGTCTATAACAGCGCGCGCATCGCCCTTTCCGAGCGCAGCCGCGACCTGGCCACGCTGCGCGTCATCGGCTTTACCCAGCGCGAAGTGGCCAACGTGATGTTGAGCGAACTGGCGATCCTGACCTTCGCCGCCATCCCGCCCGGGCTGTGGATCGGCACGCAACTCGCCGCGGGCATCGTGCATACGGCGAGCACGGAAAGCGTGCGCCTGCCGCTCATCCTCACCACCCACAGCTATGCCATGGCCATCGTGGTGGTGCTGTGCTCCTCCGCACTTTCTTTCGCAGTAGTGAGCCGGCGTCTTGCCCAGCTCGACCTCCTCGGAGTCCTCAAGGCCAGAGAATAAATGAAAACGACCACTGATACTTCATCCACCACCCGCCGACCGCCCGGTCCGCGCAAAACCGCCGCTCCGTGGCGGAAGTACGTGCCGCATGCCATCGGCGCCGTCATCGTGCTGCTGATCATCAATGCGCTGCGCCCGCAGCCGCTCGCGGTGGAGATCGGCACCGTGAAGCACGGGCCGCTCACCGTGACCGTGCTCGAGGAAGGCAAGACGCGCATCCGGCATCGCTACCTCATTTCGCCGCCGGTGCCTGGCTACCTCAATCGCGTGCCGCTGCGCCAAGGCGACCGCATTGAAGCGGGCAAGACCATCATCGCCACGATCCAGGCGCAGCCGGCGACCTTTCTCGACCCCCGGGCGAAAGCGGAGGCGGAAGCCCGGGTCAAGGCCTCGGAGGCGACCAAGATGCAGCGTGAAACCCAAATCGAACGCGCCAGCGCCGCGCTCGATCTGGCCAACAAGGAACTCGTGCGCGCCCGGGAGCTGAAGAAGTCGGGAGCGATTGCCACGCGCGACTGGGACACCGCGGAAAACCAGGTGAACATCCTGACGCGCGAACTGCATACGGCCCAATTTGGCCTGCAGGTCGCCGATTTTGAAATGGTGCAGGCCAAGGCGGCGCTCAACCAGGTGCAGAACCCGGCCACGGAAAATGCCAACCCTTACAAGATCGTTTCGCCGATCGATGGTTACGTGCTCAATGTCTATGAGGAGAGCGCGCGGATGCTGGCGGCCGGCACGCAGATCATGGAAATCGGCGACACGAACGACATGGAATCCGAGATCGAGTTGCTCTCCAGCGATGCGGTGGGCGTGCAACCGGGCGCGGACGCGAGTATCGAGGAATGGGGCGGCGAGACCCCGTTGCGCGGGAAAGTGACGGTGGTGGAACCCGGCGGCTACACGAAGGTGAGTTCGCTGGGCGTCGAGGAGCAGCGCGTGAAGGTGCGCATCGATTTTGTGGATCCGCTGCCGCCGGGCGCGGTGCTGGGCGATCGCTTCCGCGTGGAGGCCCGCATCGTCACCTGGCACGGCGACAATGTCCTGCAGGTGCCGACCGGGGCGCTGTTTCGCCGCGGTGGGGATTGGATGGCTTTTCTTTTCGATGGGGGTAAGGCGCGCGCAGTGAAGGTGGAGATCGCGCACAATAATGGCGTCACCGCCGAGGTGCGCTCGGGGCTCACCGAAGGGCAGCGGGTGCTGGTGCATCCGCCGGATGCGGTGGAGGAGGGAAGTTCGGTGAAACCGCGGAACTGAGGGCGATCGGCGGGGCGGCGATTCCGCGAAGCGGGCTTCGGGAAAAGCCTGTCATCCTGAGCTTGCCGAAGGACCTCCAATATCCTTCCTCCTCTAAAGTACCGAACCAGTCATGGACCACGATTACTTCGTCTACATCCTGACGGACAAAAGCCGCGCGACTCTCTATATCGGGGTTACCAACAATCTCCCAAAGCGGCTTTGGGAACATCGCAATCCGGAAACCGCGTCGTTCAGTCAGCGGTACCATTGCATCGTACTGCTATACTACGAGCACTTCGGCGACGTGCTGGATGCCATTGCCCGCGAGAAGCAGCTTAAAGGCTGGCGGCGCACGAAAAAGATCGCGCTTATTGAGAAGCTGAATCCGCGGTGGGAGGACTTGTCAGCGGATTGGGATTGGCCCTGAGCGGCGCTGTAGAGGAAGAAGGATATTGGAGGTCCTTCGGCAAGCTCAGGATGACAGGTTTTGGAGGGCGACGCCGTAGCTGCTATTCACCCGCGATCAACTTCGCCCACTCCTCTTCGCGAAAGCCGACCACGCCGGCGGTTTTCGTCAGGGCGAAGGGGCGTTTCACGAGGTTGCCATTCGACGCCAATAGCGTGAGGGCTTCATCTGCCTTCATCTTCGGCAGTCGCGTTTTCATATCGAGGGCGCGGTAGTCCTGCCCGGCGGTGTTGAAGAGTTTGCGCAAGTCGCCGCCGACATGGCCGAGCATGGTCCGGAGTTCCGCGATGGTCGGTGGCTGCTCGCGGATGGGGATCACTTCGTGCGCGACCTTTTTCGCGGCGAGGAATTTCAGCGCCTGGCGGCAGGTGTCGCAGTTGGCGTAGGCGTAGACCCGCAGGCTCATGCCGTGGGCAGGCCGAGGTTGCGGGCGATCTGCACGGTCGAGTGGGCCTTGTTGAGGGTGTAGAAGTGCAGGCCGGGCACACCGAACTCGAGCAGCGAGGCGCATTGTTCGGTGGCGTACTCGATGCCGTAGGCCAGCACCGCGGCGTCGTCGCCGTCGAGTTCATCGAGCCGGCGCAAGAACTGCGCGGGCAGTTTCGCGCCGCAGAGGGTGACAAAGCGCTTCGTTTGCCCGGCGGAAAGGATGGGCATGATGCCGGGGACGATGGGCACGGTGATGCCCAGCTTGCCGACGAGATGGTCGTGGAATTCGTAGTAGTCGGCGTTGTCGAAAAAGAGCTGGGTGATGATGAAATCCGCGCCGGCGTTGATCTTCTCGGCGAGGTATTGCCAGTCGACCAGCTTGCCGTCGCGCTGCGCGATGTGCCCTTCGGGGAAACCGGCGGTGCCGATGGAAAAGCCGTCGCGCTGGCGGATGAAGGCGACCAATTCGCGGGAGTATTCGAAGCCGCCCTCGGTCTTGACGAATTCGCTGCCCGGAGGCGGATCGCCGCGCAAGGCGAGGATGTTCTGGATGCCGCGCGTCCGGGCCTCGTCGAGCACGCTGCCGAGTTCGGCCTGCGTGGAATTCACGCACGTGAGGTGCATCATCGCCGGCAGATGGTGCGTGCGCTGGATGCGATCGACGATGCCGAGCGTCTTGTCGCGCGTGCCACCACCGGCGCCATAAGTCACGGAGCAGTAGGACGGCTGGATGGCCAGCAGCGCGGGGACGGTTTTTTCCAGGAGCGTGCGCTCGCCCTCCTCGGTCTTGGTGGGGAAAAATTCGAGGGAAAGGACGGGGCGTCCGGCCAGCCGGGCGTCGGAATAGATGTCGCGAATGAACTGCATTGGGGGACGGAGTGTGGCCTTGGCTTACGGGGACGACAAGTGCGGGCGTGTGTCATCGAGGAGAAAATCCGAGACCTCGTGCCACCAGGGGGCGTAGACGCTGAAATTGACGGTGTTGTGCGTGGCGCCGGGATCGGTCCAGAGGCGCTTGGGCCCGGCGTAGCTGTCGTAAAGCAAGCGGCCTTGGGCGGCGGTCACGACTTCGTCCTGGCCCGCGATGAGCATGGCCATGGGACCGCGGTAGTCGTGCAGGGCCGTCACGTTATCCCAGGGATCGCGCAGCATCTGGCGCACGGGCAGGAAGCCGAAACGGCGGACGGCCACGTCTCCCAACCGCGCATAAGGGGTGAGCAGAAAGAGACCGGCGACGTCCTTTGGGCGGCATTGCGCGAGGGCGCTGGCGAGACCGCTGCCCAGCGATTCGCCGAGCAGGTAGATCGGCCGTGAGTCGGCGGCCTTCAGGGCATCGATCGCCTGCGAACCCGCCTCGATGAATGATTCCTGGCCCAGCTTCCCTGATCGCGCACCGAAGCCGGGATACTCGAACAGATACACTTCCCAGAGCCGGCCCCCGTCCAGTTTCCCAAAGCCGTCGATATAGTGCGTGCGCATGAGGGCGTAGCCGGCGTTTCCGTGGAAGAGGACCAAGCGGTTCGCCGCGGGTGGCTCGTGGCGGCCGTTGGTCCAGCCGATGATCGTACCATCCGGGGCGCGCCACGGCTGGCAACCGAGTTCGGCCGCCTTGGCCAGCATGCCGGCTTCGGTTTTGTAAAACGGGAAGTAGATGATCCGCCGTTGAAACACGCCGACAATCACACAGAGCAGCACGTAGGTGATGACGAGCAGGCGCAGCAGGGGGAAGAGTCTGGATTTGGTCACAGGCCGCATCGACAAGACATGGCGGGCGGTGTTTGTTCAATCGCAACCTTCCCCGCCATGCGCCTGCTCTCCCCGCAAATCCTCGTTCCCGTTCTCACCGCCCTGCTGCTCGTGCCGGGCTTTTCCCAAGATGCGGCCCAGCCAGCACCGCCTCCGTACGAAAAGCGAACCGAGCATGATCGCGATGGCATCGGCGTGTTCTACCTCGGCCGGGAGATCGCGCACGTGATGGGGCACCAGGCGGCGGATTGGCTCGAACGCCCGGAGCGCGAGGCGGAGGAACGCACGGATTTGCTAATCGATGCGCTGAAGTTTCGTGATGGCGAAGTGGTCGCCGACATCGGCTGCGGCTCGGGATTTATTTCGCGGAAAATTGCCAAGAAGATCGGCTCGGGGACCGTTTACGGCGTGGATATCCAGCAGGAGATGCTCGATCTGCTCGCGAAGCGGATGGCGATGTTCCGCATTACGAACGTGAAGCCGATCATGGGCGCGACAAACGATCCCAAGCTGCCACCGGCATCGTGCGACACGATGATTATGGTCGACGTTTATCACGAGTTTGATCAACCGTTTGAAATGATCCGGGGGATGATCGCCGGCTTGAAACGGGGCGGGCGCATCGTGTTCGTGGAGTATCGCAAGGAGGATCCCACGGTGCCGATCAAGGAGTTACACAAGATGAGCGAGGCGCAGGTGCGCAAGGAGATGGCCGTGCAGCCGGAACTGGAATTCGCGGAGTCTATTGAGGATCTGCCGCGCCAGCACATCATCGTGTTCCGCAAGAAATGAGCACGCACTACACTTGGAAAAAGCTCGGCTCGGCCAAATGGGAGGACGCGTGGGTGGAGCGACTGCGGGAGGTGAGTGATCGGCTGGCGATTACGGCGCTGGCGCGCGCGAAGACCATCCGGCTCGAGGCGTTTCAATTGACCAAGGCACAGGCGGCGCGGCTGAAGAAGGCTTTTGGCGGTACGGTATCCGCGCAGAAGAAGCAACGGGCGGTGAGTGAGGCGGTTACCGCTCCGATTCGGGTGCGCAACCGGCTCATCGTGGTCGGGAGCGAAGGCGCACGCACGGCGGAGACGAAGGCGGCCGACGGGCGTGCCGTGCTGTTGATCCCCGCCGGGATGGCCTTCGGCACCGGCGATCACGCCACCACGGCGACGTGCCTGCGTTTCCTCGCCGATGTGAGCGAGGAACTGGCCGGGCAGCCGTGGGAGATACTCGATCTGGGCAGCGGCAGCGGCATCCTGGCGCTGGCGGCGCGTCTACTCGGCGCCCGGCGCGCGGAGGCGGGCGACTTCGACCCGCACGCGGTGCGCACGGCGAAGGAGAATGCGCGGCTCAACGCCATCCAAGGCGTCGTCATCAAGAAGCTCGACGTGCGCGAATGGCAGCCGCAGCGGACCTGGGGCGTGGTGGCGGCGAATCTCTTCAGCGACCTGCTGATGGAAGTCGCGCCGAAGATCGCCGCTTCCGTGGCCCCGGGCGGGCGGCTGGTCTTTTCCGGCATCCTGCGCAAACAAGAGGCGGAGGTGGTCGCGGCCTTTCGCCGCGCAGGGCTGCGGATCGACCGGCTGGTGCGCAAAGGGAAATGGGTGAGCGGGTTGGCGACGCGCATCTTAAGTGGAAAAACTCGTTGACGCTCTTCCTCAGCAGCCGATAGCTTTCACCCCCACAAAAAAACCCCGAAATAATTTAGAAAAATCTCCTGCCTGCGTGGGTTTCGCGCCGCGAAATGACAAGTTTCCGGTGATCCGCGCGGGCTCTTTTTATCTATGGCCGAAGAACTCTCCTACGTGATCGTGACCCCCTACTCGATCCGCAAGTCGCGTACAGGCGGCATCCTGGCGCGACTCATTTCGCGGACGGGTCTCGATATCGTGGCCGCACGCATGTTCGCGCCGAGCGCCGAACTCGTGGAGAAGTACGCGGCGTCCATCGTTACCGATCCCGAACCGCGGCACCGGGCGACGCAGGAGCTGATCCGCAAGTACGTCCTGCAAAATTTCACGCCGGGCAAAGGCGGCTCGCGGCCTCGTGTGCTGCTGCTCGTCTTCAAGGGCGAGGACGCCGCCCTCAAGCTGCGCTCAACCGTCGGCCACATCGTGAACGAACGCACCAGCGGCGAGACGATTCGCGACACCTACGGCGATTACATGGCGGATGCGAATGGCGAAGTCACCTACTTCGAGCCGGGCGTGCTCGCCCCGCCGGACGCGGTCAGCGCCCGCGCCGATTTGCTGCTCTGGGCCTCCTATTCCGACGCGGACGGCGGCCTGCTCGATGAAGCGGTCTCCTTCCCCACCGGCACGAAGGTCGAGAAGACGCTCGTGCTCATCAAGCCGGACAACTTCCGTTTTCCCAACGCGCGTCCCGGCGGCGTGATCGATCTCTTCAGCCGCACCGGCCTCTACATCATCGCCTGCAAGGTGCACCGCATGAGCGTCGCGCAGGCCGAGGAATTCTACGGCCCCGTGCTCGACGTCCTCATGGACAAACTGCGCGGGCGCTCCGGCGAAACGGCCAAGGCGCTGCTCGAGAAGGAATTCAACATCACCCTGAGCAGCGAGGTGCAGACCAAGCTCGGCGATCTCCTCGGCCCGATCAACGGCCGCGAGAACTGGGAGCAGATCGTGAAATTCATGGCCGGCCTCAAGCCGAGCGATTGCCCGGCGGACAAGCGCCACGAGCCCGGCTCGGAAAAGTGCATCGCCCTCTGCTACCAGGGCGTCGATGCCGTGCGCAAAATCCGCGAAGTGCTCGGGCCCACCGATCCTTCCAAGGCGCCTCCCGGGACGATCCGCCGCGAGTTCGGCTCGACCATCATGGTCAATGCCGCGCACGCGTCCGATTCCCCGGAAAATGCCCAGCGCGAAATGGGCATCGTCAACATCAAGGAAAACAACCTGAAGCCTCTGATCGAAAGCTGGTTTGGCAAATAAGTGCCCGCTTTTGCCAAGCCAATATCCAAAAACCAAAAAACAACTATGGAACTCGCCAATCGCGCCACGATCCTCACCCCCTCGCTCACCCTCAGCATCGATTCGAAAGCCAAAGCCATGAAGGCCGAGGGCATCGACGTGTGCGGTTTCGGAGCCGGTGAACCCGACTTCGACACGCCCGAGCACATCAAGGCCGCCGCCCAGGCCGCCATCGAGGCCGGATTCACCAAGTACACGCCGAGCAGCGGCACGCCGGAATTGCGCCAGGCCATTGCCGACAAATTCCAGGCGGACAACGGACTCGCCTACAAGCCCTCGCAAATCATCGTGAGCAACGGCGCCAAGCACTCGTGCTACAACGCCATCCTCGCCACGATCCAGCCCGGCGACGAAGTGATCATCCCCGCGCCCTACTGGCTGAGCTATCCCGAGATGGTGCGCCTGGCCGGCGGCGAGCCCGTCTTCGTGCAGACCAAGGAAGAGAACGGCTGGAAGATGACTTCCGATGAATTCCAGGACGCGATGACCCCGCGCACCAAGATGGTGATCATCAATTCGCCCGGCAACCCGACCGGCGCGGTCTACACCAAGGAAGAACTGCAGGCGATCATCGATGTCGCCGTGGACGAGGAAATCCTCATCCTCTCCGACGAGATCTACGAGAAGCTCGTTTATGATGGAGCCCAGCATGTGAGCGTCGCGACCCTTCCCGGCGCCTACGATCTGACCATCACGATCAACGGCTTCTCCAAGGCCTACTCCATGACCGGCTGGCGGCTCGGCTACCTCGGTGCGCCGGAGCCCATCGCCAAGGCGATCGACGCCATCCAGAGCCACAGCACCTCCAACCCCTGCTCGTTTGCGCAGAAGGGCGGATTCGCCGCGCTCAAGGGCGACCAGCAACCGGTCGTCGACATGCGCGATGAATTCGACCTCCGCCGCAACTACATGGTGAACCGCCTCGGCTCGATCCCGCGCATCAGCGTGGTGAAGCCGCAGGGCGCTTTCTATGTGCTCGTCAATATCAGCCAGCTCGGCCTGAGCTCGACGAACTTCGCCGACCGCCTGCTGAGCAAGCACCACGTCGCCGTCGTCCCCGGCGTCGCCTTCGGCAACGACGGGACCGTGCGCCTGAGCTACGCGACGAGCCTCGACGTCATCAAGAAGGGCCTCGACCGTTTCGAGGAATTCACGAAGACGCTGTAAGCGCTTCGCGATCGATCCGATTCAAACAACGCGCCGCTGGAGAAATCCGGCGGCGCGTTTTTTTGTCGCCCGGCAGGCAACTCGCAATGGTCCAAATGGTTGGAGCCCGCACAGCGGTTGCACTCCGATCAACCGCCCACCAGGCGTGTTCCAACCGTCGAAAGCGAGAAACAAAGAGCTCGATCATTAACAAAAGAAAGAGTTGGATCCTGATGCGGCCATGCGCGAGTCGTCACAAAGAAAGCGGGCAAACAAAGCGGTCGATCTTCTCCGGAAAGACAGGTCGGAGAAGGTCACCTTTTTCACTGGTGCGGGAGCTTCCTTTTTTTTTGACTATCCCCTGACCAAGGATTTGCTCCCTCGTATAATCGAATGGAAGGACGATCCGGACTTTCTCGAGTTGCCGGAGGAAGAGGCCGGGCTGAGCAGAAGGCGCCGCAAGACCTTGCAAGCGGTTCTGAACAAACTGCTGCCGGGAAGGCCGAAAGACAGCACCACTCTACCTCTCGTTACCACGCTGCTTTCGGTCGTGGACTACGCTATTGCGCACCGTGCACCGATCTGGCCGGGCCGGACGATCAAAGGCTTGCGGGCCGCACGTGAAATTCTCGATCATGCGATATTCGATGCGCTGGAAGAGTACGAACCGTTCAGGCCAGCGGTACGGAAAAAGTTGAGTCGGTTTGCAACCATGCTTCGCGATGTCCAGCGCGAGCGAAAAGGCCGCCAGGTCGGCCTCATTACCACCAACTACGACATGTCGTCGGACTGGACGGTGCTGAAAGCCGCATTTGAAAAACAGAACCTGGGAAGCTGGACCACCCAACAAGTCGCAGAGATCGATTTCGGCACAGAATGGCTGGATGGTCACGCCACAGGCTGGCGACCGATCAAACGCCCCTCCCGCCCTCACTTTCATTGTTACAAGCTGCATGGCTCCACCAACTGGCTGCGTTGCCCCATCTGTCAACAGATCTTCATCAACGTCCATGGAGGCACCTGGTTTCAGGGCTTTCGGACTGAGCGCGATAACGCGAATTCCTGCTTTTGCAGCGAAACCAAACTGGATCCCCAGATCGTATCTCCGTCATTCGTGCGACAGATGGATGACTTGAATTTGCTCAACATTTGGAGCCAGGCTCACACCCTGCTCTGTCACTCCAACCATTGGGTAATCATCGGTTATAGTTTACCAGAGGAAGACGTGACGATTCGATCCCTTCTTACCCGGGCCATTCACTGCCGCGAAGGCAACCTTCGGGTGACGGTCGTGCAGAATACGGAGAAGGAACGCGCCAAATATGAAGCACTCTTCGGAAAACGCCGGCTGCAATTCATCTCCGGCGGTCTTGAGATGTTTTTGCATAGCTGGTTCGGCGAGGACAACCCCGAATAACGCCGTATCGCTCCGCGAAGAGGGAGCCAGCAGGCACCGACACGCCCATCAGTCCTGTGTCATACTCCGGCTTTGCGATTGTCCGTGGGCGACGCGCTCTGCCAGAGTCGCGGGGTGAAGCTCCCGTATTATCAAGTCGATGCCTTTGCCGATCGCGTCTTCGGCGGCAATCCCGCCGGCGTGTGCCCACTCCAGGCGTGGCTGCCGGATGAAGTGCTGAAGCGCATCGCGGCGGAGAACAATCTTTCGGAGACGGCCTTTTTCGTGGGCGACCGCGGGAACTACGCCTTGCGCTGGTTTACGCCGACGGTGGAGGTCGACCTCTGCGGTCACGCCACGCTCGCGGCGGCGTATGTCATCTTCCATGAGCTCGGCTATGGCGGGGAGACGATCCGTTTCCAGACGAAGGTCGGCTTGCTCGGCGCGGCGCGCGACGGGGACGTGATCACGCTGGATTTTCCCGCGTGGACCGCCAAGCGGTGCACCGAAGTGCCGGCGGCGATGGCGGACGCGCTGGGCTGGCTGCCACGCGAACTTTTCAAGACGCGCGATTACCTGGCGGTGTTCAGCCGGGAGGACGAGATTCGCAGCTTGCGGCCGGACGCCGCGATGCTGGCGAAGCTCGATTGCCTGGGCGTGATCTGCACGGCGCCGGGGACGGACTGCGATTTCGTTTCGCGCTTTTTCGCGCCGGGGGCGGGGGTGCCGGAGGATCCGGTCACCGGCTCGGCGCACAGCACGCTCATTCCCTACTGGAGCGCGCGGCTGAACAAGAAGATCCTCTTCGCGCGCCAGCTTTCGCAGCGCGGCGGGGAGCTCTTTTGCGAAGATCGCGGGGAGCGGGTGGGGATTGGGGGGAATGCGGCGCTTTACAGCCGCGCGGAGCTGGAAGTGCCGTAAGGCGCGCGGTCGTAGCGCCCGGAGGCGCCAACCCTCTCCAAAAAGACAAACGCCGCGTCCCTTGGTAGAAACGCGGCGTTGAAATTCTGCGGAGGGGCGCTTAGACCAGCGAGTCGAGCTTGGCGACGATTTCGGTCTTCGGCTGGCGGCCGACCAACTGGCCCTGCACTTCGCCGTTCTTGAAGAAGAGGAGCGCGGGGATCGAATTGATGCGGTAGCGCGCAGCCACCTGCTGGTTCTCGTCCACGTTCACCTTGGTCACTTTAGCCACGCCCAACTTGGCGGTGGCGATCTCATCGATCACCGGCGAAAGCTGCACGCACGGCCCGCACCAAGGCGCCCAGAAATCCACCAAGACGGGTTTGTCCGACTTGAGGACTTCAGCATCGAAATTGGCATCGGTGACGGTGACGACGTTTGCGTTGGCCATGAGATAGAAGAGGTAGTGAGATTAGGAAATATTACTCGCGCTATAGGCCCAGAAGACGAGGCCGAGCGAAACGAGGGAGATGAGCAGCGCGGCGATGCTGAGCACGCTGACGAGGCCGTCCGGTTCCGCTTCCGCGGGTGCGGCGGCCATTGTCGTGGCCATCTGCGGGACAGGCTGGAGACTGCTCTGCGAGGCGCCCGGCTGCTTCACCAGCGGCTGGGTTTGCTGCATCTTGATCGTGGCCTTGGGCAGGGCCGGCTTGCCTCCCTCGGGCGGCAAAGTAATGCGCGCGGTTTCCTTCTTGGGAGAGGCCGCTTTTTGCGTCACGGGCTCGGGCGGAGCATTCACCCCGCTCGAGACGGGCTTCACTCCGCTGCTCGGCGGGGCGGCCGGCTTGAGGGGGACGGTCGGCTTCGCCCCGAGGGACGGTGGCTTCGGCGGCGGATTGATGCCACTGACCGGCTTGAGCGCGCCCGAACCCATCGGGGGCTTGGGCGGCGGCGGGACGAAAGGCTTGCCGGCCGTGGGCGGCGGCAGACCGGCATCCGCAGGCGGAATCTTGGTCGTCTCCTTCTTGGGCGTGCCGGAGAGAGGAGGCGTCGAAGCGGGTTTGCCAGGAAGATTGATACGCACCGTTTCACGCTTGGCCGTCGGCTGCTCGGGCTTGGGCGGCAAGGTAATGCGGATGGTCTCCGCTTTGGTGGCGTCTTCGGTGGATTCAGAGGGGGCGGGAGGAATTTCGTCGGACATAAGTTTTATGGCGCGAAGTGCTAATCTCACCGGGCTTTTGCGGTGTCAATACGATTAGTGCCGAGAGCCAAGTTACGAGAGCCGAATGTTCTACCGCGAGGGCTCCTCTTGGCTCTTGGCTCTTGGCACCCCGCGCGCCCGTCCTCTAACGTGGAGCCATGAAGATCCTCCTCACCGGCGGCGCCGGGTTCATCGGTTCCAATTTTGCCGACCTTCTCCTCGCGGAAGGCCACACCCTGAGCGTCTTCGACGATTTCAACGATTTCTACGACCCGGCGATCAAGCGCGCCAATATTGCCGGCTTGGGCAAGGAAGTGCCGATCTACCAGGCTGATCTGCGCGATTGGGACGCCGTGGAGCGGGCCGTGCGCGAGCAGAAGCCCGATTGCATCGTCCACCTCGCCGCCCGGGCCGGCGTGCGGCCGTCGATCAAGGAGCCGAAGCTCTACATCGACACGAATATCACCGGCACCTGGCACATCCTGGAGGCCGCGCGGCTGCATGGCGTGCCGCGCGTCGTTTCGGCTTCCAGTTCCTCGGTTTACGGCGTGATCAAGACCGCGCCTTTCTCCGAGGACATGCTGATCAACCAGACCATCTCGCCGTATGCCGCGACGAAGATGGCCACCGAGCAGTTCTGCTCGAACTACAGCCATCTCTACGGCATGCGCACCCTCAGCCTGCGCTTCTTTACCGTCTACGGCCCGCGGCAGCGCCCCGACCTGGCCATCCATTCGTTTACGAAGAGCATCCAGGACGGCAAACCGATCAATCAATTCGGCGACGGCACCACCCGGCGCGACTACACCTACATCGACGACATCGTCCAGGGTCTGCGCGCCTGCCTCACCTACGAGGGGCCGCTCTGCGATGTCTTCAACCTCGGTGAAAGCCAGACCACGACGCTCAACGACCTGATCGCCACGATCGAACAGGCACTCGGCAAGAAAGCCGTCATCAACAAGATGCCCGAGCAGCCCGGCGACGTCCCGCTGACGTATGCCAATATCGACAAAGCGCGCCGCCTGCTCGGCTACGACCCGCACACCAAGATCGCCGAGGGGATTCCGAAGTTTGTGGAGTGGTTCCACGCCTCGCGGCGGAGCTGACGGGCCGGCGCCTAAGTGCGGCGATCCTGAATCAGCGCGGTCAGAATCAGCACCAAACCCAGCGTCGCCGTGAACCAAGCGACGATCGGCCCTAGCAAGAGCACCTGCACGACGTGCCAGTCTGGCAAAAGTTCAGCCGGAAACGGGAAAGCCTTCCGATACATCCAGAGGTGGCTAAAGGCGGTGATGATCAGGACCAATCCCGAAAGATAGGCGATATGAAAGCGGCGCCCCTGCGACGTGCGCCAACCCCAAGCGGCAGTCGCCGCGCTGACCAAACCCGCCGCCAGACCGCACCACCAAGGCACATTTTCGCCGCGCGGTGGGCTATCGAAATCGACGAAGGTGGGAGCAAAAGCGACCTGATAAGCCGCGCCGTAAATTCCCCCGGTGATTCCCAGAATCACGAGGGCCAGCAACGCGATGACGACCGTGCTGAGCCAGGAAGGAATTTGTTCAGGCTGCCGGCGCATGGGTGAGACCTCAGAGGAGCGAGTCGTGCCCACTCACTCGCGCATGTGCCTTTGGCGGGGGCGGATGACGGACGAAATGGGTGGGTGCACTTTCGGCGGAGGGGGAGGCGTCTCTGAAGATAGCGGCGGGGTGGCTGCGGGCGGCGGGGGTTCTTTCGCTGGCGGTGCGGGTTTTGGCGCTGGCGCCGGTGGCGCAGGCGCTCTCACTGACCCTCGTGGGACCAACGCTTTCGCTGGCGGCGGCGGTGGTGGTGGTGAATTGGCGACGTCCAGGGCCAGTGCTGTCGCCCGAGGTGGCCGCAGCGGTTCCGTAGGCAACGGTGGAGGTGGCGGGGGGCGCGATGAGGCTTTGGTCTGCGGCGGACGGGATTTTCCGCGGCGCATGAGGACCCAGATGATTCCGACGATGGCCCCAATGACGAGCAGAGGGACGAAAAGTGCGCCCATCGCCCGTCCGAAATCCTGGCCTCTTTTCACGGCTTGCTTGATTTCCGCGTCCTTCCTGGCCGTCTCGGGATCCGGCGCCACCATGGAGGGTGGCGGGGTGAGAAACCGGAAGCTTTCCATGAATTGACGAATCTCCGGATCCTCGCCGGCGTCGCCACCGGTGAAGTGGAATCCTTGCAGGCCAAAAAACCGCCCCCGGGTGGGAACGGTGCGCGAGATCATGGAAAAGATCTTGCCCCGCACCAAGGGCGACCCAGTTCGCTCATAACTCTTGATGCCCTGGACCATCACGAATCGGCCGGAGATCCGCTTGCCGAGCCCGGAGGTTTCAGCGGCGTTCTCGAATTCCATGACGAACCGGTCGTCCAGCTCGCCGGGGTTCGTGAGCTTGTCGTCGTAGAGGACGAAAGCCGCGCGCGAACGGTCCGCCGAGCCAAAGGCCACGATCAACCCTTTCTGGGGCGCGGCGGAGGTGATATCCTGCCAGCCTTCCGGGGGCGTGACCGCGATGTTGTATTCCGGATATTGCTTTTCCTCCCCGGCCAGGGCCGCCGTGGTGATGGCCAGTAAAAATACGCCGGCCAGCAGGAAGGCCTTGGAGAAGCGGAAGAGCGTCATAGTACCGTTGCGAATCCGCACGGTCAACGGCGGCGGTGGCGTCCATGCTTGGCTGATCGGCCGGCAATGTAAAGCCCGGCGCACGGCCTCACCGCGCCGTGGATGCCCCGGTTCGGCTGATTATCTAACGGTCCGTTTCCTTGATCACGGCCCAACGACCGGGGGCGGTGTTGACGAACGTCATCGCTCCCGGTTCCGTCGTTTCCCGCCCCATCGAAGTATCGCTCAAATGGAGAATGGAAGTGACCTTAACCGTGCCGTCGGCCAGTTCCTGACACTTCACATCCGAAACGCGAATCTTGAAGCGCCCGGATTTGACCAGAGGCAGGACCTTTTGAGCGGTGATCCGTGATTGCGCAACAGTGATGCTCTTCTCGTGGCGTTTTCCCTGCGCATCGATTGAGGAAGACACAATCGTGGCATTCGGCATGTAGACATTTTCACTCGCGATATCGCCCTGCGCCACCAGATCGATGTAGCGGTTGAAAACCTGGCGAACCTCCTTTTCGTGCTGACTTTCCGGTCGGACGCGTTCCAGCGCATGGCTGGCGTATTCTTGCAAAGACGAGCGGTAATAATAGGCCGAGGCGCCCAAACTCACGACGATAAGAATCCAGAACCACTTCATAAGAGATAGACGTTACCACGTTACCCGCCGCTCGTGGCGCGGCGCAGATACATGGTGTGCTTGGGAAAATTGAGGGTGACGACGTGGCGGGCGAGGAAGCGCAGCCCGAGGAAGTTGTGATTGGCGGAGTCGATGACGAGCTTGTGGTAGGTCTCGCCGCCGAAGGTGCCGTGGGGGAAACCGGCTTCGACCACGGGCTGGCCATCGCCGGCCGGGAACTGGCGGACCCAGTCGGGTTGCTGCCGTCCCAATGCCTTCTGGAAGAGCGGTGGCTTCATGACAGCATCCACCGTGCAGCCGGTATCCACCTGATAGAGCGCGGGGCCGGCGCCGAGGAGATCGCCCTGGACGAAGACGCTATTGACCAGCATGTAGAGCGGAAAGGCGCGGCCCAAGTCGGGACCGGTGGTGCGCTCGGGATCGAGGAAGCGAATGGTGTGATTCTGGAAATCGAGCTGGACGCAGTAGTGCCGCAGGCAGTCGAGACCGAGGATGCCGTCGACGCCGCGTCCCGGCCACACCTTCCGCAAATCATCGCTCCAGATGCGCGGGCCGGTAAGCAGCAATGTATCGCTGAGGAAGAGGCGCGGCGCGGCGTGGACCTGCAACGTGGCGTTGCCGGACCAGGCGTACTGCACCGCCTCCGTGCCGGTGGCCGGGCCCAGCTTTTTCCGCAGGGAGCGATCGAAGATGGTCATGGGCGAACCGGAGTCGACGAGGAAACGCCATTGGTCGCCGCGCTCCCCTTGGAGGCGCAGGCAGAGCACGCGATCCGTGCCGAGGCCGCGGTCGAAGCTGGTCTCGGGCGGGCGGCCCGGGTGCAGGGCGTCCGCCGGCATCGGCGGCGGGACGCTGGCGCACGAGGCGAGCAGCAAGCCGGCGAGCGTTGTGAGGAGGCGGAGGTGAAGCGAGTGGTGATACATGGAAGGCGCAATCGGGTCGCGCGGGAGTCGAACGAAGGCCTAGGCTGAATCGACATTCCGCTTTGGCAAGCCGGTCGTTGCGGAAAGCCGTGTTGTTTGTATGCGAACGCTCAACCCGGCGCGTGGGGGCACGCGCCCCCCACGGCGAGCCACGCCGGTCCTCTCGACAGGTTCGTCGGGTGAATGCCGATCCAGCCCTGGTCGGTGGTCACGGCCCCTTGAAAAAAACTCGAACCTTAAATCGCCTTAAGGGGGCTTAAGGCACCTTAAAATCGGTTCCGGTTTCTTCGGCCCAGCTCCTTGATTTGCTTCGGTCGCAGGGCACGGGCTCCGGTAATGCTGCCAATTTTCGCGCGCCTTGATTCGCCTTGATTCGCGCTTGATGAGCGCGAGCCTTTCCCAGCCGCTCCATCAGAGAAGCTGCCCAAAATCGTTTCGTGATAGGCGCTGGAGAAGGCGCCCGCGTGACGCCGCAGGGCGTGTCCCAAAGGGACTGCAGCATAATAGCCCCGGGCCGATAATGATTCCTGGCCATGGCTATAGCCGACGGGAAGTGGGCGATCTTGCCGTGGCGGACGGAGTGGGATTCGTCGGAGTTCATGCGGGGAAGTGTGGCATGACTCGGCGAAAAAAGTGCCTTGCTCCATTGGCTCTGTTGGCTCCATTGCGGAAAATTTCACTCGGCGCGCCTTAAAACAGGGGCGTTACGCTATTGGGGATCGATCGGCTGATGCTCTTCCATGAGCCAATGCTCGGCGGCAATGGGATCGCGAAAAACGCGGATGGGAAAGGTCTCCTCGACCAACGTGGAAAACATCCGGCACATGCCGTAGACGGCTTCGTGGGTCACCACGAGGGCCCGTGGACCGGCCGGACATTCCAGCACCACGGCGAGGGCGGCCTGGGCGGCCTGCCAGATTTGCGAGCTGGAAAGATAAGGCGGCGTGACCCCGCGCACATCCACGATCTCCCGGTAAGTCACCGTCTGGCCCTTCTTCTGGGACGCGAGGTGGCCGAGGATTTCCTGCACGGCGATGGCGCCAACCACGTCGGTGCGCACCAATTTCCGCTTCTCCTCAATGACGTAGGTGATGGGCATGCTCTCGTAAACCTTTCAACAGGGCGGGAGCCATAGGGCAGCGGCCGGAACGATGTCGAGCGGGTTTTCGGGCATCGCTCAAACCGGCATCACGAGGCGTTCGGCGATGCGCTGGGCCTTTTTGCGACGCTGTCGATGCTCGTCGCGACGCTCGTCGAGGGCCTCGATAAACTCCCCGGGTGATTCGAGAAAGACGCGCCCCGCGAGATCAAACGCGGCGTCGAGCAGTTCCTCGCGGCGCAGCGCGACCATCTCGAAAAAAGCCGCGCGGGTATCACCGGCGGGGACATCGCGCGGGTGCCGCTCGAGCAGATCCCGCAGGACGACGAGGTCGTGATCGTCGCCGAGAAATTCCCCGAGGACTTCGAGTTCGCCGGCCAATTCTTCCATGAAATCGGGCGCGAGGCTGTGGCACAGGCTGACGTGATAGAGGAGGTCCTTGGTGCGGCGGCGCCAGTCGTGGAGCGCGCGCGGTTTCGGTTCATCGCGGGCGTGGCGCCAGGCCTCTCGCGCCCGGCGATAGCCGCGGTGCAGGGCGGTGCGCAGTTCTTTCCAGCGATAGTCGTCGAGCTTCCAGTCGGCCGCGCGCAGGCGGGCCGCGCGCAAGCCGTCGAGCACCGCATCACACCCACCCTCTTTCGCCAGCATCCGGCGAGCCCGCTGCTCCTCCATCGCGAGCACGCGGCGCGCGGCGATCACGATCGGTGGACGCTTCGTCTCGAAGAAGCGCTCAGCGAGAGTCTCCAGGGTGGCGGTTTGCGCCTGGGCATCGCGCAGACGCTGAAACTCGCGACCGGCATCGCGGTAAAAGATCTGCTCGGCGTGGACGCCTTTCGCACCCAGGGGCTCGCGCAGAAGCTGCACGAGGGCGCGCAGTTTTTTGAAGTGCTTGCGCGCGTCGTGGATGGCCTCGGTGGCGCCGGCGCGATCGAGGGACTGCAACAGCACCTGGGCGGCCGCGATCTCCTCGTCGGCAACACGTTGCAGCTCGGCGCCAATGCGTCCGTGGGTCTTGATGCGGTAGCTCATGAAAAAAGCGGGAAACTGGGGAAAGGAATCGTAGCACCGGGAGCGGATGGGCGTCCGTATTTATCGGGCTTGTTGCCAAAATGTTACGTTGGGCGGGGGCGGCGGAGCGGAAAGGGCTGGCCCGGGCGCGGGGCATCCGCGACACTGCCCGGCGCATGTCCGCACCGCGCAACGTAGTCGAGCTTCTCCATGACCTGGTCCGCATTCCGAGTGTGAATCCGCACGGCGACCCGGGCACGGATGGCGTGGGCGAAGCGCGAATCGCGGCCTATTTGGTGGAATTTCTCCGTGGCATCGGCGCGGAGGTGGAACTGCGGGAAGTGCTGCCGGATCGGCCAAATGTGGTGGCCCGCTGGCCGGGGGACCGGGCCGGAAAACCGCGGGTGCTCTTTGCGCCGCATACCGACACGGTGAGCGTGGGCGGGATGAGTATCGATCCCTTTTCCGGCGAGGTGCGCGAGGGCAAAGTGTGGGGCCGCGGGGCGAGCGACACCAAAGGGCCGATGGCCTCGATGCTCTGGGCGCTGAAGGAAACACGCGAGAAACTGCCTTCGCTGGGCCATGAGATTTGGTTTGCCGGGCTGATGAGTGAAGAGGCCGATCAGCACGGCTCGCGGGCGCTCGCGGCCCAGGAGCGTTTTGATTTCGTGATTGCCGCCGAGCCGACCGACCTGGAGGTGGTGCATGCGCACAAGGGCTGCGCGTTTTTCAATATGCGCACGACCGGACTGGCCGGGCATGCCTCGCGGCCGGAACTGGGCAGCAATGCGATCGACAAGATGCTCGATGTGCTGGCGGTGATCCGCACGGAATTCGCCGCGGAGTTTGCGCAGCAGCGCGACCCGAAGCTGGGCAGCTCCACGCTGAGCATCGGCACGATCCGCGGCGGGACAAAAACGAACATCATCCCCGATTTTTGCGAGGCGAGCGTGGATATGCGCTTCGTGCCCGCGCACTATCAGCCGGGGATCATCGAGCGCTTCCGCGAACGGCTGGAACGTGTCTGCGCGGACATCGAGATTTCCTGCATCCCCGCCCCGGCTCTCTACACCGACCCAGCGCATCCGCTCATAGTGAAGCTCGGCGAATGCGGCGCGAAACCGGTGACGGCACCCTGGCTGTGCGACGCCTGCTTCTTCGCCGAGCGCGGGATGCCCGCCGTGGCCCTCGGCCCGGGAACGATCCTGCAGGCGCACACGAAGGACGAGCACATTGCAGTTGCGGACCTGGAGAAAGGCGTCGAGTTTTTCGGGAAGTTTATTGCGATGTTATGAGTATGGAGCCTCTGCTTCCGCACGAGATTGAAATCATTCGCTCGGTGACGCTGTCGCAGCGTCTCCATCTCGGAAGTCTCATGAATCAGCGCGCTCGCCGCCGCTATCAGGAAAAACTGGAACGCGAGCTTCCGGAGTGGACCGAGCAGGAACGGGGCAGACTACTGCGTGCCGCTACAACTTTCGGCCTGATTGATACGGGGGAACATTGGCGAGATGTCTACGGTTCGTCAGAGTTTCAAGGATGGCTGGCCGAATCGGGCGCGAACGCGGAATAATTTACACCTCATTTCGCGGTGTCATCCTGAGCGAAGTCGAAGGACCCCGTCGCTCTACCAGCCGTGTCGCTCGTTATGCGACGGGGTTCTTCGACTGCGTTACACTCCGCTCAGAATGACACGCGAGGAGAGAGCTTATTTTGAATAGCCTCTAAGCGCCGCCTTGCGGGAAATAGGGGCAGCGTCTAGCTTCGCCTCCCCTTTTCCCAAAACCATGAGCCAGCCGCCCCAAGAGAAAACCGCCATCACCCCGCGCCGCGACGAAGACTTTCCGGAGTGGTACCAGCAGGTCGTGCGCGCCGCCGATCTCGCCGAGAACAGCGACGTGCGCGGGTGCATGGTCATCAAGCCTTGGGGCTATGGCCTGTGGGAGAACATGCAGCGCATCTTCGACGGGATGCTCAAGGAGACCGGGCACAAGAACGCTTACTTCCCGCTGTTCATTCCGCTCTCGTATCTCGCGAAGGAGGCGGAGCACGTGGAGGGCTTCGCCAAGGAGTGCGCGGTGGTAACGCATCATCGCCTGGAATCGGACGGGCGCGGCGGGTTGCGTCCGGCGCCGAGCGCGGAGCTGACCGAGCCGCTGATCATTCGGCCGACGAGCGAGACGATCATCGGGGCGAGCTATGCGAAGTGGGTGCAGAGCTATCGCGATCTGCCGATTCTCATCAATCAATGGTGCAACGTCGTGCGCTGGGAAATGCGCCCGCGTCTTTTCCTGCGCACCGCCGAATTCCTGTGGCAGGAAGGCCACACCGCGCACGAATCCGCCGAGCAGGCGCTGGCGGAAACGGATCTCATCCTCGGGCTCTACGAGAAATTCGCGCGCGACTATCTCGCGCTGCCGGTCATTACCGGGGAGAAGAGCGAGGCGGAGCGGTTCCCGGGCGCGGTGAAGACGCTGTGCATCGAGGCGATGGTGCAGGATCGCAAGGCGATCCAGGCGGGCACATCGCATTTCCTCGGGCAGAATTTCTCCAAGGCGAGCGGGATCAAATTCCAGTCGCGCGAGGGCAAGGAGGAACTGGCGTGGACGACGAGCTGGGGCGTCAGCACGCGGCTCATCGGCACGCTGCTCATGGCGCACGCGGACGATGACGGGCTGGTGCTGCCGCCGCGCATTGCACCGGCACAGGTGGTCATCCTGCCCATCGCTCCCAAGCCCGACACCCGCGACGCGGTTTTTGCCGCGGCGGACAAGCTGGCCGCGGAGCTGCGCGCGCAGACGGCGTTTGGTGGCGAGAAGATCACGGTCGAAGTCGACAAGCGCGATATCGGCGGCGGCACGAAGAGTTGGGAGTGGATCAAGAAGGGCGTGCCGATCCGTGTCGAACTGGGACCGCGCGACCTCGAAAAGGGCAGCGTGGCCGTGGCGCGGCGCGATCGTGGGCCGAAGGAAAAGGAGTTTGTACCGAATGCGGATTTCGTGGGCAAAGCAGGCGCGATCCTGGAGGAAATCCAGGCGGGACTGCTGGCGCGCGCGTCCGCTTATCGCGATGCGAATACGGTGAAGATCGATACCAAAGAAGACTTCTACGCGTACTTCACGCCGAAGAATTCCGAAAAACCGGAGATCCACGGCGGCTTCGCGCTGGCCCACTGGAATGGCTCGCGCGCAGTGGAAGAAAAGATCAAGGAAGACCTCAAAGTGACGATCCGTTGCATCCCCTTCAACGCACCGGAGGAGGATGGAAAGTGCGTCCTTACCGGCGAGCCGAGCAAGCGTCGCGTGGTGTGGGCGAAGTCCTATTGATCGAAACGAGTTCAAAACGAAAACGGCCCGGTTTTCACCGGGCCGTCTCGTTATGAAATGGTTGGCTGAGCTTTACTTCTTGAAGCCATCGAGCGCGGCGGTGAAGGCCTTCGGGCCGCCGGGCTGGTAGCCGAGTTCGCCGACCTTCTTCCCATCGGGATTCAGGACGACGATGGTCGGGTAGCCCTCGATCTTGTACTTGGCCTGCAAGCGCGCATTCTGCGCCTTGATGTTGGCCGCTTGCGGCTTGGTCTGCGGAAAATCGACTTCCATGAGCACGAGATTCTTGGCCGCGTATTCCTTGAACTCGGCTTGTGAGAAGACCTCCTTGTTCAACTTGATGCACCAGCCGCACCAATCGGAGCCGGTAAAATCGAGCAGCAGGAGCTTTTTCTCGGCTTTGGCCTGGGCCGCAGCCTTTTCATAGTTTTCGCCCCATCCTTCCGCCGCGAACGCTGCAGAAGCGCCGAGGGTCAGGACTGCGCAGACGGTGAATAATTGGGTGAGGAATCTCTTCATAAGGTAGCTGAGACTACAGCAGGCGTTTAAATGTTCAGGCATTTTCGCACCAGCCACCAATTGGCCTGGGCATCCTTCAGAAGGACCGCCCCGACGACGGCGAGCAGGCCGCCGAGGACGGCGCGGCGGCTGGGGCGGGTGCCATCGATGAAAAAGGACAGGATGATCGTGACCAGCGGCGAAGTAGCCACGATGGGCAGGACGATGCCGCTGGGCGTGCTGCGCAGGGCCAGTTGGTAACAGCCCACGCCGAGCGTCGGGCCGGCCAGGGCGTTGGCCAGGACGAAGATGCTGCCGCGCTCCCAGCGATCCTCGGGTTTCGGCGCGTCGACCTTGGGTTGCGTGCGACGGATCAGCAGGAAGCCCACGATGGTCATGAGCAGACCCCCGACCACCCGTTGATAGGCCGCCGTGCCGCCATCGATGACGTAGCCAGTGAGCGCCGCGGCTTCATTGGCCTTGCGGCTCAAGACCGCGCCACCGGCCTGGCCGAGCGCCGAGCCGACTCCGAAAAGGACGCCGATCCAGAAGGTGCGCTTGGAAACTTCCATGCCGTGATCCGGCGCGAGCGCGATGGCGACGCCGGCCAGGATGATGGTCGCACAGACTAGATCGACGGCCCGCACGTTGGTGCCCAGCCAGAGCCATTCCACCAGAGCGGCCACAGGGGCGGCGAGACACTGCGTGATGAGGATGGCCAGCCGCGGCCCGATGCGGGGCAGCGCCCCGAAAAGCGACATGTCTCCCAGGCCAAAACCAATCACGCCGCTGACGAAAAACCACGGCAGGCCACCGCCATGCAATCCCTGTCCGAAGAGGTGCGCCCACATGGCGAGCAGTACCGTGGCCACGCAGATGCGCGCGAGATTCGCCGTCTGCCCGCCGAGCACTCGCGCCGAGCGGGCGGCGAAGATGACCGACAGCGAAAAGAAGATGGTGGTGAGGAACGAGGCGAGCATTCGGCGGGGGAGCCGCGCAGTTCACCGCAGCGTGGGCGGGGTGTCGAGGGCGGGTCTAGCTCTTGAGGAAGCGCTCCAGCGCGCCGCCGAAGAGCTCGTGCACGTCGCGTTCGATTTCCGCGCGGGTGGGCTCCCAGCCAGTGGCCGCGAGGTCCTCGTATTTGTCGGCCAGGACTTTCCCGAGGAGGCCGCGCGAGTGCTGCCACTTGTAGACGAGCTGGTCGAGCACCCGGCAATCGCTGTGCTGCGGGGTCATGCTCAGGCCGATGAGTTCGAGCCGCATCCGCGTGATCTCCTCGATGATCGAGGGATTGTTCAGGAACCACCAGCAGCCGAAAACATGGAGATTGCGGAACTTTCGCGCGGTGACGCAGAGCTCGTGCTGGTTTTCGCGAGAGAGCATCGTGCAGAGAAATTTATTGTCAGAAAACTCCGAGCACAGGTTTTCCACCGCCATGATGTCGGCCTTGCCCAGGCTGTCGCCGGCCAGACGCAGCCGTGGGTTGACATTGCGCTTCACTCCTATCATCAGCGCGAAAGCCTGCCCATACTCCCGGCCGTGCGGCATGATGGCGTGCTGGATGAGTTGCGCGGTATCGTTGTGCGCGGGAAAGGCGAACTCGGGCGTGAGCGAGACCATGCAGTACTGGGCGTCGATTTTCTTCGTCCAGTCGCCGAGGAAGCGGCGCACTTCGCCGAAGGTCTGGCCACCGAAATCGACACTCACGTCGTAGCCCCAGGCGCGCAATTTTGGCACCGTATTTGGCCAATCGAGGAGCAGCGGGTCGATGCGCAGCGCGCCGACGAAACGTGGGTCGCGCGTAAAGCCGCGCTCCCACACCGGGCGCTCGAGGTCGTCGAAAGGCGAATTCGTCATGCAAACCTGCCGCACATTGGCGAGGTCCAGGCAGCGCGTAACGAAGTCTCCGACCTGCCACTTCGCGAAATGCTGGCGCAGCGCCGGAAGGTCGCGCTTTTTCACGTCGAGACCGAGTGCGTTCAACACCGTGAGGACGCCGCGGCACGCCTCGGAAATCGGCGAATGATCGATAAACAGCGCCTGCCAGATGGCGTCGGCCTGCTGCTTTTTGGTCATCGACCAGAATTTGTCGTAGGGCAGATCGAACTGCCGGAAACTCTCCGCGATGAGGTAATGATAAATGAGCAATTCATCGATTCCCCAAAGCAGCAATTCGCCGAACGCCGGATCGTATAAATGCGTATGGATGTCGTAGACCGGCGTGCGATGGACGACGTCGGCTACCGTTTCGCGAAGGGCGGCAGGGGCATGCATAGCGTCTATTTACGT
Source organism: Chthoniobacter sp. (assembly GCF_040003245.1). NCBI lineage: Bacteria > Pseudomonadati > Verrucomicrobiota > Spartobacteria > Chthoniobacterales > Chthoniobacteraceae > Chthoniobacter > Chthoniobacter sp. Next base: position 6,181 of record NZ_JBDUCX010000059.1, on the reverse strand, counting down.
AGCGGCGGGAAAACTCCAACGTCGAAATTACACGACCGTCACCATTTGGCGAGCTGTCGGGGAAAAGGACATTGCGCACAATCGGAGGCATCGCGCAGGCAAAAATCCTCGTAAATCTGGAGGAGGCCCTGCTGGAGGGCGACGGATTTCAGGAACTCCTTCTTGCGGGCGCCTTCGCCAAAAAGGCGGAGGGCGGCGACTTCGACGCGTTGGTTGGTGAGCGGCGCACGCAGCTTTTTGAAGTCAGTCCAGCCCGCTTCATCCCGGTTGATGGCCAGCGGGAGGAAGACGTTGGCAAGCATTTCGGTAACGCGGGATTCGCCAACCAGAGCCATGCGGCGCACGGCGGTTTTCGACGTCACCGTATAATGGAAATCCCAGTAGTCATCCTTCAGCCTGGCGAAAAATTCGTGGATTCCGCCGGGCTCAGCGCGGTTGGCGAGTGCCCGGATCTTGGGCCAGAGGCGGACCATTTGCGCGAGCGCGGCGAGCCGCCGTTGGGGATGATTCGCCGGTCGCTGGCCGCTCATCCGCCAGAGCGTGGCATCGATTTTCAGCCGCTCGAACTCGGCCCGGCGCGGCCACCAGGCTTCCCAAAGACCGCGCAGATAAGTGCGGGTGGATTTTTCAAAGGCGCCCAGGTCGTGCGGGAGAAAACCACTCACACCGAAGAGCAACGCATCCGCCTCCGTCTTACGCAGGAGGCGCAGGGGCAGGCGCTGTGCGAGCAACGTGAAGGGCAGCTTGTTACTCTTGTTGCTCACATGTTGCCTTTAGTGCTGAATACCAGACATTTACCTCTATTCGGGTCGGCGAGGAAACCGAATTCAGAACAAACTTCAGAACAAATTCATCGACGTTTGTGGACATATTACGATGTCCGAGGATGTCTCAATTTGTCGACCCCACGCTGTGCGGCAGAAGTGGAAATCAGGCCGAGCAGGTGGTCGAATTCGCCGCCACCGCGCCCGCCCCGGACCGACTTCCGCAAATCTCAACACCCAGAAATGTCGAAAAATCAGCCGCCGAGCGTTCACCGACATCCACCCACGTCACTGAAGTCGCCTGGTCTCAAAAATATCCCATTTTCGGCCATGTCGGGACCGCGCCTGGCCTCGAAAGACGCGCTGGCGGGCGAATTCAAGCCACGGCGATTTTGCGAGGCGTCACTTTTTCAGGACTGTTGCTCGACACTCACATTGGAACACAGGTTCGTTCCACCGCAGGATTCCAGAGCATTTAGGGCAGTAGAAATGCGCCTCCAGAGCTTTCCAATTTGCGACGACAGTTCCAATTTCGGCTGAAGTGATCGGAGACTCTGGGTTTTTGCAGTGAATTCCCCAGTTTCGATAGGCATTGTCCTGGGTGACGCGAACCATTTCCAGGACAACTGGATGAGTCGCCCCGAGCTTTTTTTCGAGACGGGTGCGAACTCCATTCAACAGCGGGTCCAGGGTGTATTCGTTCCGACGGTTGAACTTCATCTCGACCTCGAATGCCTCGCAAAGTTCTTGGGCCGCGTCTTCGAGATACCGGGCGAGTGCGCCAGTTGCGTTCTCCGCTTCGTCTCTATTCAACTCGTCTTGGATGCGCTGGTAAAAATCCTTCCCCGGTTCACAAATGCGGCCGACTCCCAACTCGTAGCGATGGAAGTCGAACCGAACCCACGAGGGAAGTCGTTTGTGGAGCAAGTCCCGCCACAACCGGTCATGCGTCATCAGCAGCACCTGGACGCCGGGAAGATGAGTTTTCAGGAGCTCGATCAATTGTGGTCGCTTGTAGGCGTCGCAGCTATTCACCACATCGTCCAAAATCAAAAACGGAAACTCGCTGTTGAAGTGAGTGGCTGAAGCTAGGGATACTGCTAATCCAAAGCTGTTGAGCTGCGACTCGCTCAAATAGCGATACGCGGGATTAATTGCTGCGCCGTGGAAGTTCACTTCCAACACGACGGATCGATCCTGATTCGCCTCAAGCTTCAGCTTTGGCGATCCCAACCCCGGAGTGTTTCGCTCAAGCACCCCAAAATAAAGTGTGACTTTGTCGGAAATCTGATTGAAGCGCTCGTTCACGTCGGTGAGAGCGAGGTCGACGTATCGTTGCACCATAGGAGACCCACTCAAGCTGCAAGAGGCCGAGCAGCGTCGATCTCCGCGTTGATCTCCTCCCAATAGTTGAAGAGGAAAGCGGGTCGGACTCCTTGCCTTGTCTTCCATAGCAGATCAAAACCCGTGGGTTTGGTTCGGAGGGTCTGAACCTCGACACAGTCGCTCAAGATGGCCCACACATTCTCGGCGGACAGCTCTGAATGGAGGCGAAAGAACTGCTCTGCGGCGCTTTTGTTCCGGTCGGATGAGCTCACATTAAACTTCACGTCACCACTCTTGTATGTCGGCCACCCTTCCTTGTTCCGAAAACAAATTTCCTCGATGAGCATTTCCGCTTTGGCTTCTGGCGATGCGTCGCTTCGCTCTACGAAGTGTGGCATTCCGTTGCGGTAGATGCCATCGACTTCCGGCAGCCAATGGTCCAGTTTCTTATGCAATTTACCGTCCTTGATGGAAAGAACGCCCGCCACGATCTCCAAGCACCAGAGAATGCATAATTCGCACTTGTCTGGGTTCCAATTCTCGTAAGCTCCATTCTCATAGACCAGACCACGGATGCCGCCAATGACGAGGGTCGTCACCTCTGCCGGGTCTGCGCATGCCGAAGCGTTACGCATGGTCTCGTAAGTAAGGACGTCCAGAATATAGTTTTGCGCCAAACCGGGGGCCCATTGCTTGAGCGTGGCTTGTTCGGAATCACTGATGCGTGGAAGCAGTGTCGCAATTCGAATACGAATCGTGTCCAAATCCAACGGCTCTGAGCCATTCTCTTTGCCGGGAACCGGAGCAGAGCTAGGCTCATTGCCAATGTCCTGATGAACTCCTTTTGCTGCGTCAGCAGCATTCGCATCAACACCACCCACGGTAGGTGAATGGTGTCTATGAATGTGTTTTTCAAATGGCTTTAAATGGTTATTGCTCACCGTATTTGACCCGATCTCACCCGTAGATGACCCGATCTTCTCCGTAGATGAACCGGTCATTTCCGCAGATGACCCGATTCCCATTTCCGTGGATGACCCGTTTCTCTCCACGGATGACCCGCTTCGCGACACGCGCTTTGGTTTAGCACTGCTCATCATCGCTTCCGGCACGACGAGGTCGCTTTCGTTGCAGATGGTGTATTCCCCGGCTCTTTCTGGATTCTCGGCAACGAGCTCATTGGAGCGGAGTTCCTTGTATCCGCGTTTGATCGTGGAGAGGGACCACGGCAGCACGCGGGCGAGACCGGCCTTGTTGATCCGGTGGTAGGGGATGTCCCTAAATTCAGGGTTCTCGGCCAGGTGAAGCAAAAGGTGGTATCGGAGATTCTGATACAGGGTGCCAGCGATGATGCTGTGGCAGCGAATGGCAACAGCGACATCGAACCACAGTTTCCCGTCGTCATCCAGTGCGCGGGCAATGAGGTCGTCCGACATCGAATACCAGTTCGTGCGGTCAGGTCGCCACGGATTGAAGTGCCCCTTGAAGACACGACCTTCTTCGGCATGACGCCCAAGGATGCCACCGATACCGGAGTCGCTGAGGTAGGGCCAGCGTCCCTCCAACGCCTCCAGCGTGTCGTAATGCCACTTCCGGTCGTTGTGGACCTTCTTGCTCTTGGCAACCTTGTAGCCCAAGCCTTGGAAGATCACCGCTGATTCTTCTCCATGCTCGGCTGCCAAGAAGGGACAAAAGCAGTGCGCCTTGTTCTTCGGTTGCTGTGGGATTTCTGATTCTTCACCGGCGCTTTTAGGAACATTCGACTTGCGAGTGCTCTTGAAAGGGTCGGATTTATTCGCTTGCGCGGTAGGTTCTAGCTCGACTTCCGTCAAGCATTCTGGCATGATGATCATTGTAATAGTTCATTAGTATTTAACAACGCCCACCGGGTTCACAGCCGGCAGGGCGTTTTGGTTTTGTGCCAGCGTTGTTGTGCGCGGACAATAAGATGGGCCGTCTAGTGGTAACGACACCAGACGGCCCGGATGGGAATTGTGATTATGGATTCGTTACATCCTATCCAATGTTAGCACGAACCTAAGATTTGTCAACTTGCTTTACGCGCGAGACACCCAACATTTAGTCTGGCTGCATTGTTGCAAGTAGAGCGTCTAACGGTAATGCCATCGGCACTTTTTGTGAATCAACCTCTTGCTTCATTGCATCGCGAACTGAGTTGTCCTCCTTTATAATGGTGACATGAAGGGGATTGATCACGATCTCTTGTTCGTTGAGTATATTTGTATAGGCCAGCACATCGGTTAATGAACAAGTTCCAGTGAGCACGGTGGGAATCAAGCGCTGGATTTCCTCGTCGGTATAACCATTCGCGTAGAAGTTCCGGTCGCTTATGCGTGCGATCAGTATCCTCCGCTTTGCCACTTGTGCCTTGTAGGCGAAGCGCTCAGCGATGCGGCGATCTAACGACCAGGATATGCCGACGCGCTTTTCTGGTTCCCTAGACCCGCGGTAGATGGTGAGTGTGGGCGGTAGCCTCCTAAGATTAGGATAGTCGACATCGTGCGCGATGATGTTCCACTTGCTTTTCTGTCCTTGAAGCCGAGTGAGTTGTTTGTTTTTTGTCTCAAACATCTCTAAAAGCACATTTTCTAGCTCTTTGGTGTGAATGAAGTGGTTGTGATAATCTGACAAGATCGCGCGGCCTTCTGCGATCAGTGTTTTTACAGCCTTTGATGGCATAGTGTCTCCGGAGTGGAAGTTGTTAAGTTTGTAGGTGATTTCAGGCCGCGCGGGGATTGGACCCGCGGGTCTGGAATGAAGGTCGCGCCCGCCTCCCAGATGAGAGACGAGCGCGGCCGGGGTGGGTTACTTCGTTTCCGCCAGTCGGATGACGATGTTTCCTTTCTTGCCATCCTGGATGATCTTGCCGGCTGCTTTCAGCTCTTCGCGGGCCTTCAACAGGTCCACCTCCAGGAACACCGCCTGAAGCAAGGGATAAGGAATTACCCCATTGAAGCGGCTGAGGATCTTCAGGACGCTTGCCTTGACATCATCCTTGCCACCGATGTCTTTGAACTCGCAGAAGCTTTCGAGAAAGCTGATGCGTTTTTCCGTCATGGTGTTTTGGACCTCGGTTTGAGCGGCTTTCGCCAGTTCGAGGTTGGAGATGGGGGCCGCAGCCCCGCTGGTGATGTTATTTGCCATATGATTATGGACGGTTTCTGATTTCAATGACCGGTCTCCGATGGAGCCGGGTTGGTTTCTTTGTCCACCGGTTCCTGAATTGGAGCCGGTGGGTTCTGTGCCGCAGCCACGCCCTCGATGTATTCCAGCAGCGATCCGAGGTGGATGAGACGCGATCCGCGAATGGCGTAACGCTTTTTCAAGCTCACGCTTCGCACCGGGGGATTTTGCCCCAAGATGAGCGCGTTCATGGCCGACCGGCTCAGACCCGTGTATTGGCAGAGCCGGCCGGATTTTGGCAGCCGAATCCAAGTCGGTTGCGTTGCTGATGTAGCCTTCGGTGCCTCAACTGGCGCGGTCGTGTAGACCGGTTCAGCAGAGGGCCGCTGGCAGTTTGTCGATGGCGTGGTTTTTGACACGCCGCAACATCGCGCTCTATTTTGCGCTTACGTTCCCCATTCAATGAGCAGCCTTGGCTGGGGAACTTTCGTCGGAATCCCCAGCTTTCCGTTTTACCAGCTCAGCGAGTGTTTCTCGCACCCGCTGACGAATACCGTCGACTACGTCTGCCGCGACGGTTCTTGCCGCTTTGCCGCTCTCCATCGCACGTTTGGCTTCCGCGATATCTGCAGCCGTTAATTTTGTCTTATCTTTGTGGCGGAGAAAATATTTCAGTGCCTTGAATTTTCCAATTGCGTATAAGGCCGGAACTTTACTAAGTCCTTCTGGAGCCAGAGCCTGAAGCATCTGAACGATTGTATTCGACCACAGCTTTAGATTGTTTTCGGATAATTCACTGAATTCACCAGCCGCTATTGGCCTGAAAGTAGGAATGAGAGGATCTACTACAGTTCTGGTTACCTCAGGAATGCCGAGTATACGGGTGAGTCTTTTAACCCGGATATTTCACGCTTTGAAATTCTCGCGTCGGCAGCGCCGCGCGATGT
>NZ_JBDUCX010000002.1:0-77467 GCF_040003245.1 Chthoniobacter sp. | reverse complement strand
CGCGCGAGGAGGCAATTGTTGGCGAAGGAGGCCTTGCCGGGCTTCGCGCCGTACTGGTCGAGCGTTTCCGGTGATTCCTTCGAGATGTCCATCAGCTCGGGCACGCTCGTCTGCATGCGATAAGCGAGTTCGTACTGGCTGATGCGCGTGGAGATTTCCGGGTCGCCGACGTCGGCGAGGTGCGTCTGGTTGAGTGAGCCCACGGTGTCGAGCACGCGCCGGCGGCGTTCCGTGCCGTAGCCTTCGGGATTCGAAAGGAATAGCACCGCGTCGCCTTGCGTGCGGAATTGAATGCCTTGATACACACTCGGCAGAAATCCGCTCGACCACATGCTCGTGCCCGCGCCGCCGGCCACGCCGCTCAAGAGCACGACGTAGGCGGGAAGATCCGCGTTTTGCGACCCGAGGCCGTAGGTCACCCACGAGCCGAAGCTCGGCCGGCCGCCGCGACCGAACCCGGTGTGCAGAAACATCTGCGCCGGTGCGTGATTGATTTCTTCGGTGTGCAGCGAGCGGATCACCGTGATGTCGTCGGCGACACGCGATAAATTTGGCAACAGCTCCGAGAGCGTCTGTCCGCTCTGGCCGTGCGGGCCGAAATGGAAGTGCGAGCCCGCCAGTTTCATCTCGCCGCCGATGAAAGCGAAGCGCTTCCCGGCCAGCAGCGACTCCGGGCATTTCTCGCCGTCGCGCTTCAGCAGTTCCGGCTTGGGATCGAAGAGGTCGAGCTGCGATGGCGCGCCGATCATGTGCAGATAGATCACGCGTTTCGCCTTGGGCGCAAAATGCGGCTGCTTGGGCGTGAGCGGATTCACGGAAGCCGCCGAGGCCCCACGCAGGAGTGATCCGAGCGCCAACGCGCCGAGGCCGAGGCCGGTTTTTTGGAAGAAATGACGGCGATGCAGGAGGTGCGAGTAGGTCATGGCTCAGTCTTTCGTGATGGCTTCGTCGACGTTCAGCAGCGCGCTGGCGACCGAGAACCACGCCTCTTCCGGCTTCCCGGTGGCGGCGAGTTCGGAGTCGTAGAGCTGGTGCAGGGTGGAGAGTTCCGCAGGGGCTGGCGGGCGGGCCAGCGCGAGGCGAAAAGCGTAGTTGATGCGTCCATCCACATCGGCCGACGGCTGCTCGTGGACGATGCGCGCCGCGAAGCCGTGCGCGGCTTGCACGTAGACGGGATCGTTGAGCAGCGTGAGCGCCTGGAGCGGCGTGTTGGAGCGCGTGCGCTTGACGCGGCAGGCGGGGCGCGACGTGGCATCGAAGTTCGTGAAGCTCGGGTAGGGCGAGGCGCGCTTGAGCACGACATAGACGCCGCGGCGGTACTGTTCGTCGCCGGGGCTGACCACGTAATCGTACTGCTGGCCGCCGACCTTGGCCCAGAGCCCGTCCGGTTGTGGTGGATGGATTGGCGGGCCGAATTGCTTGAGATTGAGCAAGCCCGAAACGGCCAGTGCATTGTCGCGGACTTCCTCGGCACCGAGGCGGAAGCGCGGGCCGCGCGCGAGCAGGCGATTGAGCGGGTCGCGTTCCAGCAGTTCCGGCGTGACGTGCGAGCTTTGGCGGTAGGTCTCGCTGGTCACAATGAGCCGCAACAACTTTTTCTGCGACCAGCCGCGATCCATGAATTCCACGGCCAGCCAGTCGAGGAGTTCCGGATGCGAAGGCCGCTCGCCCTTCATGCCGAAGTCCTCCGGCGTGCTGACGATGCCTTCGCCGAAAATCTCCGCCCAAAGCCGGTTCACAATCACCCGGGCGACCAGCGGGTTTTCGCGGCTCACCAGCCAGCGCGCGAGGGCCAGCCGGTTGCGCGGCCCTTCTTCGTGCAATGGATGCAGCACCGCGGGCGTGCCGGGTTCGACCGCGTCGCCCGGGTTGCGAAAATCTCCGCGGCGAAAAATCGCATTTGTCCGCGTTTCCGTGATCTCCTTCATCACGAGCGTCTGCGGCGCGGGTGCGGTCTTTTGCTGCTTCTCGAGCTCGGCCAGGTGGGTGTTCAGACGGCGCAATTCGGGATCGTCCTTGGGTGGTACGACGGCCGCGGGATAGGCTCCCGTGAGAGCCGAAAGTCGAAACCTGCCAATCGTGCGGGCGTTGCCGAACTCCTGGACGAGGCGAAACGTCAGCACCGTGCCGTGCTCGTTGGCCAGCGGTTCGCTGGCGCGAAATGTCGCCCAATGCGGCCGGTGAAACTGCGGGGCGATGGCCCAGCCTGTCTTGCCATTCTCATCGATGGCGCCACTCACGTCCCAACTGGCCTGCGAGAAATCGGCCCGCGCGTCGGTGAGCTTCATCGGCTTTGCTTCGCCTTCGTGGCCGGGGGGCGCGGCGGTGACCGCAAAGGTGTGGAGCACAAAATTCGTTCGCTCGGGATCGCCTCGGCCCGGGCCCATACCCGGCAACGCGGGATCGGTGAGTGCCTCCAGCTTGAAGCCCACGATGTTCTGGAGCGGCGTGCGGACGGTCACCGTGTAGGTGTCCGTCCCCGGCGGATCGCCGAGGAGCAGCACGGAACCATCGTCCAGCACCCGGTGGTTGGCGCCGCCGGCGGAATCGAAATCCGTGGGAGTCAGCACGTGCTCCTGCGCTTCGGCGATGTGGCCCGCCGGCGTGCCTGCCCCGGCGATCTTCGCGGACCGCCCGGCGATTTGCGACTTCGTGGCGGCGATTTCCTTGTTCACCTGCTGTAGTTTGGCTTCCGCCGCCGGATCGCTGACGCGCATGTAAGGCCCGAGGAAACGGATCGAACCGGGGACTTTCGGGTTGCTGCGATCGGCTTCCAGTTCGGTGCCATTGAAGAAGGCGAACAGGCCGTAGTAGTCGCGTTGCTTGAAGGGGTCGTACTTGTGATCGTGGCACTGCATGCATTCCAAAGTCGTGCCCAGCCAGGCCATGCCCATGGTGTTGACGCGGTCGATCACCTGGTTGACGCGATTTTCCTCCGGATCGGTGCCGGCTTCGACGTTGCACATGGTGCAGCGGTTGAAGCCGGTGGCGATGCGCTGTTGTTCCGTGGCGTTCGGCAAGAGATCGCCCGCGAGTTGTTCGATCGTGAATTGATCGAAAGGCATATCCGCGTTGAACGCCCGGATCACCCAGTCGCGATAAGGCCAGAGGTCGACCAAATCGTCGCGTTGAAAACCGTGCGAATCGGCATAGCGCGCGACATCGAGCCATTGCCGCCCCCACTTTTCGCCAAATTGCGGCGAGGCCAGCAAATGGTCCGCGAGTTTCTCGACGGCAGATTGCAGATTGGTTTTGGCGGCGTGGGTAAAGGCGTCGACCTCCGCGGGGGTGGGTGGCAGGCCGGTGAGATCGAGAGAAAGGCGGCGGGCGAGGACGTGCGGCTCGGCGGGCGGCGAGGGTTGAAGCTTTTCCTCGCTCAAGCGCGTGCGGACGAAGGCATCGATCGGGCTGCGTGGGGCATCCGGCAAGGGCGGCACGGCTGGGCGCACGGGTGGCACATACGCCCAATGCCTGGCGGGTTTCACGCCATCCGGCCACGGTGCGCCGGCGGCGATCCAGGCGCGGATCCGCTCGACTTCGAGTTTGGTCAGTTTCTCGCCGCGGTTGGGCATGACGTCGCGATCTTCCTTGGGCAAGGAAATGCGGTTCACCAATTCGCTCTTCTCCGGCTGGCCCTTCACGATGGTGTCGCCGCCGTCACCGCCCTGAAAGGCCGCCTCCCGGTCATCGAGCCGCAGCCCGCCCTTGTGTTTCTCCGCACCGTGGCACTCAAAGCACGAACGCTGGAGAATGGGATAGACGTCGTGCACGAAATCGACCTTCTCCGCGGAGACGGCGTTATTCGCCAGCAGCCGCCACGAAAACAGCATCAGCCCCGCGGCGATGGAGCGCCGGCGAAGAAGCAGAGGGCGGGTCAGATTGGCGATCATTCGAGGGGCGGATGGGGGAACGGAGACTCCTTGGGGAATCGCTTCGGGTTCAACGACGCGAGCACCGACAAGTTTCGCTAAACCCCGAAGCGCAATCTGATCGCAGGACGAGTCTTAGAAAAGGAGTCACGCCTTACGGTGTCGCGTAAAAAACGACCGGCACGATGGAGTTCAAATGATCAACGGCTTTCCCACCAGCGGCGCAAAAGGAACCAACTGAAATCGAGCACCACGCCGAGACCGCAGAGAAAGGGTAGCAGCGCCACCCAGCGATTTCGCTCCCGCCGGAGCAGCGCGGCCAGTCCGAAGCCAAACGTACCGAACCCCGTCACGACGATACCGATCACGAGTTGGCCCATTCCCGGAAACCAGTCGCCGTTCGAACGCCGGGCGTAGGCAATTTGATAGGCGATGAAGGTGAGCAATGCGCCGAGGGCGGGTAGGACCCAGGAGGCGATGGTGCAGATGGGCCGGCGGCGCAGAGGCGCTTCTGGAGTGGGGGAATCCGGGGCCGGCATACGGGTGAATGGCACTTTATCCTGAAGCCGACACCTGCCGGAATTTTTTTTGCAAAGAATCTCGTGCGGCGGCGTGAAATGCGCTCTCCTCTCACTCCGCGCCGCGCGCCAACTTCGAGCACTTCATTCCCAGCACAGCCATGTCGTATACCGAAATCTCCGGCGGAGTTACCGCGGCCCAAGGCTTTCTCGCGGGGAGCGTTTATTGCGGCGTGAAGGCCGCCAATACCAGCCGTCCCGACATCGCGCTCATTTATTCGCCGCAGGCGACGGTGGCCGCGGCCACCTTCACGACGAACAAGGTGAAGGCCGCGCCGGTGCGCGTTTCCATGTCGCATCTGAGCTGCAACGACGTGCGCGTCATCGTGGCCAATGCGGGCAACGCCAATGCCTGCACGGGAGTGGCCGGCTTGGAGACGGCCAAGCGCATGGTGGCCGCCGCGGCGAAGGCGCTGAAGGTGCGCCCGCGACAGGTGATGGTGTGCTCCACGGGGCGTATCGGCGTGCCGCTGCCGATCAAGAAGATGGAAACGGCGATCCGGAAATTGCCCGCCGCCTTGAAGAGCAACGGCAGCCGGCGCGCGGCGGAAGCCATCATGACGAGCGACACTTTCGCGAAGGAGTTTGCGGTGGAGTGCGAGATCGATGGCAAGCCCGTGCGCGTCGGCGGCATCGCCAAGGGCGCGGGCATGATCGACCCCAACATGGCGACGATGCTTTGCTTCCTCTCCACGGACGCGGCGATCGACAAGAAGCAACTCCAGGAAGCGGTCTCCGCGGCGGTCGAGCAGTCTTTCAATCGCATCACGATCGATGGCGACATGAGCACGAACGACACCGTCATCATGCTGGCCAATGGCTGCGCGGGAAACAAACCGCTGCGCCAGGGTGCGCCGGGCCTGAAGATTTTCCAGCGGGCGCTCGATCATGTGACGCGCAACCTGGCGCGGTTGATCGTGGAAGACGGCGAAGGCGTGACGAAATTCGTGGAGATCCACGTGAACGGCGCGGCCAACATGATCGATGCGCGCAAGGCGGCCGAGGCCGTGGCCAACTCCACCTTGACCAAGTGCGCGTGGTTCGGCGGTGACCCGAACTGGGGGCGCATCATGGATGCGCTGGGCTATTGCGGTGCGAAGCTGCGCGAAGAAACAGTGGACATTTTCTACGACGGTCTCATCGCGGTGAAGGGTGGCATGCCGAGCAAGACGCCCTTCTCCAAGCTGAAGAAGATTGTCGCGCAGAAGAAAATCACCATCACCATCGACCTGCATCTCGGCAGCGCGGACTACACGGTTTTCACGACCGACTTGAGTACGGAATACGTTAAGCTGAACATGGGCGAGTAGTTCGCTTTTTCCCGTCCCCTTCTTTCATGGCCCAACCACCCAATGTCCGCGCCGAGGCGCTCATCGAAGCGCTGCCCTTCATCCAGAAATTTCGCGGCCAGCTCTTCGTCATCAAGTATGGCGGCAGTGCGATGGAGGACGAGCAAGTCGTCGAGCGGTTTCTGCGCGATGTCGTTTTCCTCGAGGCGGTCGGGATCAATCCCGTGGTCATCCACGGCGGCGGCAAGGCGATCACCAGCCGCATGCGCGACGCCGGGCTCAAGCCGCGTTTCGTCAATGGCCTGCGCGTGACGGACGAGCAATCGATCCGCATCGTCGAGGAAGTGCTCGATGGGGAGATCAACCCGGCGATCGTCAAGATGTTGCAGGGCTTCGGGGGCAAGGCCGTGGGCATTCGCGGGCGCGATGTGCTCGTCGGCAAAAAGCTGCCGCCGCAGACCGAAGGCAAATCGACGAAGATCGACATGGGTTTCGTAGGAGAAGTGGTCGAGGTGCAGACCGCGATCATCCAGGCGGCCGTCGCCGCGGAATCGGTGCCGGTCATTTCGCCCCTGGCTCGTGACGCCAGTGGGCACTCCTTGAATATCAATGCCGACATCGCCGCCGGCACGGTGGCCGGCCGCCTGCGCGCGGCCAAGTTCATCTATCTCAGCGACGTGCCCGGGATCATGCGCGATCCCATGGACAAGGAATCGCTCATCCCGTCCGTCACGCGCGCGGAGATCGAGCAACTGCGCGAGGACGAAATCATCAGCGGCGGCATGATCCCGAAAGTGGAGAGCGCGATGCACGCCCTCTCGGAAGGCGTGGAGAAAGTGCACTTCATCGATGGCCGCACCCCGCACTCGCTGCTGCTGGAGGTTTTCACGAACACCGGCGTGGGCACGGAGATCGTGGCGTAGATGGACCAGCGAATCAGTTCCTCGGGAGCGTCAACTTGGTAACAGGGGCGAAAAGCCATCTCCCATTCATGGCTTGGGCGTTTCCTCCGTCGCGCGACGGAAGGCGTCTGCGATCACTTCGGCACTCTTTTTCACGCTCTCATCGGCAGTGGCGGTGGCGGTGGATTTGATGGAACCTCGAAAAAAGCGGACTGTGGCACCGCCGTGGGTCTTGAAGATGGAGTGGAGCCATTGGTCGCCTGATTTGCGGAGGGCCCGCTCGGCTCTGCCGCCGGCGTAATTGCCGGCGGCAGAGATCAGCGCGGTGCCGATCGCCGCGGAGTTGATCAGGCCCTGTTGCAGCACTTGGGCGTCATTGGCGGGCATCTCCGCGGCGAGGCGCTCGATCTCGGCCCGCATAGCCAGGTATTCCGAGGTTTGCGTGGCGGACTTTCCCTCGGCTTGGATCATGCGTTTCATCACCTCGCCGTAATCACCGATCAGGAAGAGGTTCTTGGTGACTTCACGCGTCCTTTGGTCGACACCGGCGATGGCGGTGTCGGCAAAGACATCGGCTGCGGTGAACAAGCCAATGACCGGGATGCCCTGGAGTCCAACCTTGGCCAGCACTTTGAACAGGTATTTGCTTTCGATCGTTTTCAGCACTTCCTGGCTGCCTTTGCTTTTCAGGACGTTGAACGCCGCCTCTTTGGTGAGGCTGATGAAGAAGTCGCCGGCCACTTTTTTGGCGATGGCGTCGGGGGATTCATAGGCGACCGTTCGTGCGGGATGGTCGGCGATCTCTTTGAGGGCGAGTGCGCGCGACAGGGCGGCTGCCAGTTCACCCAGGGTCTGCGAAGTGTCGTGATCCACGAGCGTCCGGCGCTTGTCGAGCCAGTTGGCACGTTGCGCGTGGCCGATGATGTCGCTGGCCATGTCGGACTGGCGTTTTTTGATTTCGGCGGTGCGTTCGTCGAGGAGGTCGCCTTCACGCTGGAGTAACTTGATCCGCTCGTTGCCTTCGCGTCCCCAAGCGAGGGCCCGATCAATTTCCGCCGGGGTCCTGGCGGCGGCCAGCGCGGCTTTTTGCTCCACGGTTTCCATTCTCAGCGCGTTCCCGCGGCGCAGGACGTCCGCGAGATTTGCATCATTCACCTTCCGGTCGAATTCAATCTGTCGCAACTGACTGTCACGCTCCCGATTGCGCCTGTTGAGATCCTCCTGTTCAGAATCGACGTTCGCGCGGTGTTCGTTGATTTTCGATGCCTGTCGCTCGAGCCGGACGCGGATGCCTTCGAGTTCGGCGCGCTCGGAGGAGACCTCGCCGGCGAGCGGTTTGCCCAGTTCTTCGATGGATGTCTTCAGACGGTCGAGGCCCTTGCGAAAAGGGTCCGGAGTGGCGCACGTGGCGACACTCGCGGGGACCAGAGACATGAGCAGAATCGTGAAGAGAATTTTCATGCGGTCTTATCTCTTGGAAGGGGTGATGCGGTAGACCCGTCCGTGTTCCGGTTCGAGCACATAGAGTGAGCCTCCCGCCATGCGCAGGGCGCCGCCGAGTCCGATCACCAAAGGAACGGCGATGCCGTCTTGCAGGACATAGACAGCCTTTTCAGAGGCAAAATACAGCACTGTGCCAGCGACGACGATGCCGGTGATGGACAGCTTGCTGTCTGGCAGCACGAACACAAACGACGGACTGCCGGGAGCGAGGATTCGGAAGAGCGCATGGCGGTCTGAAAAGTAGGTTTGCAGCATGTCTCCGCCTGCTGTTTGAAGTGCGGAGAATGATCCCGTCAGGATTTCGGGTTCCGATTCGGAGTTCATGGACAGAAGCGCGGGAATGTTGTTTCCGTTGTCGTAACCCTCGCGCAGGAAGAAGAGGCGTGTGTGATCGGTGGATGGCAGCAGCTTGCAGTGTGGCACCGGAGGATCACCCACCGTCTCGAACTTACCTTGGGCGAGGAAACCCAGCCTGCCCTGCATGTCGATGACAGCCAGCGCATCCCGGACAAATGCGAAGGAGTGGACGGACACTTTTTCGGTGAAGACGTCCTCACCGCTTTCCATTTCGACGACACGCGGGCCGATGGAAACGAGCACATCACCTTCTGGCGAGACATCGAAGGCGGCAAATTTTTCGTCCCGTAGTGATCCCGCAGAGGGCAGGATCTCCACCAGCAGGCCGGGTGCGACGATGAGGTCGAGTGCCTCGGCCTGTGGCGGACCATAGGAGGCACGGGAGTGCTGCCAATACTCGCGGACGCCGGAGTAGAGCAGAAACGCGATGACGATGAATCCCAAGATCTCCATCCAGCGGCGAGAGCGCTCGGGACTTGGTACATGCGCAGTATCCGACATTACGATGGGGCCTGTGGAGGTATCCTCTTGCGCCAAAAAATCCTTCTACTGATGTGGATCACGAGGATCAGCACCCCGAAGAGCATACCCGCTCCCAGAGCGGCGCCGTCGGATCGATCCATGGTCGCGAGCGATTGAGAGAGTGACATCACCGTATCCGGCCCCATCTGCACGTTGTCGTATTTGCCCTGAGCCGTCGCATGAAAGATATCAGCCACGGCATGGTAGAGAATATCGCCAACGATGATGGCGACGACGAGTACACCAACGGCATATGCAATCTCGCGGAAGATTTTTAACAGGATGTTCATGGTGTTCTTGGGTGGTGCGTCTGGTAACTGGGGGATCTCTTCGAGAATGCGGGAGTTGCGCTGTTCAGCCAGATCAGTCACGAAGGGGGTATCAGTTCTGCGGGAGGGTCAGCGGGACCTTGTCGAGAAAGCCCTCGAAGGTGAGGGTGATTTTCGTGCCGGGCGCCACCTGGTCGCCCTTGAGCGATTTGGCGGCTTTGCCGGCAAAGGAGGTGACGACGCGGACCTGGGCGACGACGTTGGTCGGCACGCCATAGCCGCGATGGATGCCGGCGACGAGTTGCTGCCGCGCGAGGTAGATGTATTCGCCCACCTCGGAAGTATTGTATTTGTCGGCGTTGTCCCAGGAGACCTCCACGACGAACCATTGGATGCCCTCGAAGGGGTGCGTCTCGTAGCGGCCGGCCGCGTCCGCTTCGGTGTCGGCGGTGAGCTTCGCGTAGTCGTCCTGCACGCCCGCGGTGTTCTTGTGAATGAGATCGATGACGAAGCTGGCCACGGCGTCGCCGAGCTTGACCGGTTGCTTCGCGGTGAAGGTGCGCACCAAGGCGGGATCGACGGGCTTTTTATCCGCGGCAGACAAATGGCCGCCGATGAACGAGGCGAGAGCGATCAGGAGAACAAGGGCGCAACGCATGACGACAGGATGATGAACACTTGGCGAAGTGTCGAGACTGGGCGAGAACGCCCCCCGCGCCTGGATACGCTCCGCCGCGGTTCCATTGGCTCCATTGGCTCCATTGCGGAAAATCGCTTATTCATCGCCAAAAATGCGCATTCTTTCCGTGCGCCTTCCCGGAGTGAACGGCCCCGAAGCCCTATTGGTAAAAGGCCGCGATCTGCGCAACGACGTAGGCTTGCTGGTCTTCGGTGAGCTCGGGGAAGATGGGGAGGGTGAGAGTTTCCCGGGCGGCGCGCTCGGACTCGGGGAAGTCGCCTTCGCGATGGCCGAGATAGGCGAAGCACTCCTGCATGTGCAGGCATAACGGATAGTGAGTCCGAGGGGTCAGTCCTTGCGTCTTGCCCGCTCGCTCGCCCAGTTTCGCACTCGCTCCTGCTGGAAGTTTTCACGAACACCGGCGTCGGCACCGAGATCGTGGCGTAGAGCCGGGCCACGGTACCTCGTGGCGGCGAGGTTCTTCGTTTCGCCGAGGTCGTCCGCGAGATTGCCGAGTTTGCTTTCACCATGCTGCATAACGCTGCGCTTTCCAGTAAGCGGCGAGGTGGTAGATGATGCCGCAACTGGAGTTGTGTGCGTAGTCGAAGTTGCGGATCATGTTTTTTAGTGAAGCTTGCTCGGCAGTGGTGAGTGCGGCGGGTTCGAGCATGAGGAGAATCAGGGCGGATTCGCCCGCTTCGCGGGTGAGGTGCCATATCTCTCGATAAGCGCCCCACTGCGGGTTTTGGTAACCCTTTTGATCCTTCCACACGGGCACATACCGCCAGTCAGGGCCAGTCATACGCATCTCCGCGGGGCTCTTCCTGGCGAGGCTCGATAATACGCGGGTGAAACGCTTCGCGGCGAGATCGCGGATGTGGCTCATGCGCGTGTGGATAAGGGCCTTGAGCGCAGGATCAGGCTCCTGCTCGTGGAGCACTTCCAGCGAGCATTGCATTTGCAGCAGCGCGTAGGCGGGCTTTTGCTCATCGGGATTGGCGGACTGCTCGATGGCTTCCGCGACATATTTTCTCCATTGCGCGCGGTAGCGTTCATCGCGCGTCACATCCCACGCCGCGGCGTAGATCATGGGAAGCCGCGCGGCTTCGTGCGGCTGCACGTTCCACATCCGGCAGATGCCCAGTGGGCAGCGTGTCCCATCGGCCCGGCAGAAGTCGAAGTCGTTCTCCGGCGTGACGAAGGCGATCATGCGTTCGGCAACATCGGCGAGGAGGCTGCGGATTTGCTGCTTCGTGGCATCGTCGGGCAACGGGCTGTGGTAATACTGCCACAAGCCGTGGACGAAGTGGGTGACCTGGTCACGAGAGGAGTTGATGTAAACGCTTTGGCCATCTTCGGGACAGACATTGCGGGCCACAAAACCGCGCACGCCGTGCACCGTGGCGCAGCGTTTGAGACCTTGGAACACGGCCGCGGCTTTTTCCCGGAGGGAGTCGTCTTTGGTCGCCGCGAAACGATCGCAAATCGTGCTCAGCATGGCACCGCCCAGAATCGCGCCATCCTCCATGCCCGTGCTGTAACCACAGGGATTCGGATACTGGCGTTTGACCTCATCCGCAGTCGGCAGATGCGCCTGCTCTTTGCCTTTTTCGTAGCTGCTCAGGTAATCGCCAAAGGTTTGCACCCGCGGAAGATAAAAGCGGCTCCAGGTGACCTCCCAGGCGAGCTCGGCCTGGGTGGAGACGTCTGGCTGCTGCGCCTGCGCACCAAGATCGCTCGAAAAGATGGCGGTGATGATGCTGAGGATGAGTGAGAGCTTGGTCATGCGATTGCGATTACTTTTGGAATCGAAGCGCAGTTGGCGCAAAGCGCCAGCTTTTGAATCGAGGCGGGGATTGTGGAACAGGGGCAGTCAGCAAATTGCGCCGCAGGATCTGGCTGACATTCGCGGCGCTGCGCATTTTCAATCGGTCGGCGATCGAGCCGAGCGAAACCGTCGTCTGTTTCAACACCTGGCGCGCGATGCGGACCTTGCGAGGATCGCTGCCGGGCAACCCGGCCAGGTCCTCTTCGGCGAGCCCGGTTTCCGCCAGTCCCGTCCGCACCAACGCTTCGGCGGTCTTTAAGCGGTGCCCCGACGCGGTGGATGGCCCATTTTGAGGGGCGCCGAGTGGATTTTCCGCAATGGAGCCAATGGAACCCATGGAGCGATGCACATTTTCCGCCGGGTTATGCCACACTTGCCCGCATGAACTCCGAGGATTTTCCACCACGCCCACCACCGCCGGGCCGTCCACTTTCCGTCTGCTATTTAGGAATCAGGAAAGCAGGAAAGCAGGAAGTAGAAGCCGAGGCTGGGCCAACCGCAGATAATGCCGTGGGCGGAGGCGCGAGGCATAAACGCTCAGGGTGCGATGGGTCAAATCCCGGAGGCGGGCGGAGGTGGTTCGCCCGGTTCCTGATTGATTCCTCTTCGGAGACCAGGGTCACGTGGTTCCGTCAGGTTGACTACAAAAGGGCGGTATGAATCCCCAAATTTCATGCGGGAGGCATCCCCGCGCCCCATAACCGGTGGTTGAGCGAAGCGACGCCATCGGAAATGATGCCGAAACGGCGCACCTCAAAGGGGTGGCAGCGGTCGCGGGAATCAAGCCGAATCAAGGTAAATCAAGCATTCTCAAGGTCCCGAGTTTTCTCATGTGCCTGCTCGGCAACAGAAAGGGCGTATCCCAAGGACGGTGTAATCTTGGAATCCTGTTGAGTCCGCTAATCCTGTCTAAAGGCGGCAGACGGGATTGCCAAATTCTCAGGAGATTCAGGATACGGGGCAGGCGACTTCCGCCGCTGATTCTCGTATTTCGGTTGTCGCCCCGGGGCCTGCTCGAGCCAGATCGGAAGCCTCTCGGCAAAAAAAGGCTGCGGATTTAAGGTGCCTTAAGCCCTCTTAAGCCGATTTAAGGTGCGAGATTTTTTTGAGACCTTCACCGCCAAGCTTCCGCTTGGGGGCTAACGCCCCGCCAGCGAGCCGTCGGGAGTGGGCTCAATCTCCAAAATAGGACACTTCATCTGGTTTGCCGATGGGCGCGAAGGTGGTCCAGCCTACTTTGAGCGGACGGGGTATCAGTTGTGCAGGAGGGTCAGCGGAATCTTGTCGAGGAAGCCCTCGAAGGTGAGGGTGATCTTCGTGCCGGGGGCGACTTGGTCGGGCTTGAGTGATTTGGCGGCTTTGCCGGCGAAGGAGGTGACGACGCGGACCTGGGCGACGACGTTGGTGGGCACGCCATAGCCGCGATGGATGCCGGAGACGAGTTGCTGCCGGGCGAGGTAGATGTATTCGCCTTCCTCGGATGTATTGTATTTGTCGGCATTGTCCCAGGAGACTTCGACGACGAACCACTGGATGCCCTCGAAGGGGTGCGTCTCGTAGCGCCCACCCGCGTCCGCTTCGGTGTCGGCGGTGAGCTTCGCGTAGGCCTGCTGCACGCCGGCGGTGTCCTTGTGGATGAGATCGATGACGAAGCTGGCCACGGCGTCGCCGAGCTTGATCGATTGCTTCGCGGTGAAGGTGCGCACCAAGGCAGGATCGACGGGCTTTTTGTCCGCAGCGGACGCGTGGCCGCTGATGAACGCGGCGAGGGCGATCAGGAGAACAAGGGAGGAACGCATGGCGTCAGGATGGTTAATTAGCCGCCGCCCGTCGAGTTTGGGTTTCGCGCCAAGAACGCTAAGGGCGCCAAGGAACTAAAGGGGGCTTTTCAACTGGTCGCTTTGCTCGCGTCCTTGGCGAGCCTGGCGTCCTTGGCGCGAATTACCTCTTACTGGTAAAAGGCGGCGATCTGCGCGACGACGTAGGCTTGCTGGTCTTCGGTGAGCTCGGGGAAGATGGGGAGGGCGAGGGTTTCCTTGGCGGCGCGTTCGGACTCGGGGAATTCGCCTTCGCGATGGCCCAGATACGCGAAGCACTCCTGCATGTGCAGCGACAGCGGATAGTAGATTTCCGTGGCGATGCCGGCCTTCGTGAGATGGGCGCGCAGGTCTTCGCGCCGCGGCGCGCGGATGATGAACTGGTTGTAGATGTGGTGATTCGCCACTCCGCTATCGGCATACACTTCCGCAGGGAGCGTGATCGGCAGGGTATGGGCGGCGAAGGCGGTGCGGTAGAAGGCGGCGCGGGCGCGACGTCCGGCGCCCCATTCATCGAGATGCGGCAGCTTCACGTTGAGCACGGCGGATTGGATGGCATCGATGCGGAAATTGCCGCCGATCCACTTGTGAAAATAGCGCACTTCCATCCCGTGATTGCGCAGCGCCCGGATTTTCGCCGCGAGCGCCGCGTCCTGGCACACGACCATGCCGGCATCGCCGAAGGCCCCGAGATTCTTAGTCGGATAGAAAGAGAACCAGCCCGCTTCGCCGATCGCCCCCGCCGCGCCGAGAGGATGCCGCGCGCCGAGCGCCTGGGCGGCGTCCTCCAGCACGGGGACGCCGTATTTTTTTCCCAAGGCCATGATGCCCGCCATGTCGGCGCACTGGCCATAGAGGTGCACCGGGATGATGGCTTTTGCGTCGGGCGTGCGGGCGAGGGCCGCTTCGAGGGCCGGGACCGAGATATTGAAAGTGACGGGATCGATATCGACGAAAATCGGGGTCGCTCCGAGGCGCGCCACGCAACTGGCGGTCGCGAAAAAAGTGTATGGGGTGGTGATGATCTTGTCGCCCGGGGCGATCCCCAGCGCCATGAGGAGCACGAGCTGGGCGTCGGTGCCTGAGGAGACACCGATGGCGTGGCCCGCGCCGCAATAAGCGGCGACCGCCTTTTCCAGCTTCTCGGTCTGCGGCCCGAGCAGGAGGGCCTGGGAATCGGCGACGGCTTCGATCTCCTTCAGTAGTTGGGCCTTGAGCGGAGCGTACTGGAGCTTGAGATCGAGAAGAGGGACTTGCATCGGGTCAGAATCTTGCAACGCACTCGCCGGCGTCGAGAGGGATTTGCAGTCAGATCACTGGGCGCCGCCGCCACCACTGCCAGCCGTGCCAGGCCGCGAGGCCGAGCAAGGCGACCAGCAGGCATTGCAGGAGCGAGGGCCTGGGCAATTGCGCCAGCAGCGCCGTTTTCGGTGGAGTCTGAAAAGTCACGGTGAAGAGTCGGGTTGCTTCGCCGCTGGGGGGCAGGGTCATGATGCGGACCGCCCACGGCTCGCCGGGCTGTAGACCGGTGAGGATAGCGGCGTAATTTTTCCCGCGAGCCTCAATGGGAATGCCGGTGGGCTGGAGCCAGATGGTCTCGATCCTGCCATCGGGATCGACCTTGAGTTGCCGCATGTCCACGCGGAAACGCGCTGCCGGAGAGAGGACGGCCGGCCATTCGACGATGGCACTCGTCGGGGTGATTTGGGAGACTTCCACGCCACTCGGCACCCGGGGGTCCATGTCCCAATCGAAGGGGATGAGAGGAGTGGCCACGACAGGAGTGGCCTCCGGCGGCTCGGGCAAAGCGCTGAGGTCGACTGTGGCCGTGCTGCCAGGCACGCCGGCCATGCGGGTCGATGATCGTGCGGCGCCGGCCACTTCGGCCTCTACGGGGATGTCGAACGATTGATCACCGGCCCGGAGTTTTAGCCAAGTGCGATATCGGCCGGGGACCGTGCTCTCGATCTCGACGGGGAATTCCTTCTTATCGCCCGGCTGAATCGTCGCCGAGTTCTCCGTCACCCGGAAGGGCGGGATGATTTCCCACGACACTTTGCCCGACGTCCCGCCGATGTTTTCCAACTGGAAGCGAGCACTGGCGGGGTGTCCGGCGGCGAGGCGTCCAAACGACACGAGGGGGGTGGTCGCTCGAAACACGGCGGCAAGCACGGGCACACGCACCGGGATGGCGATGGAAAAATCACTGGCCTCGAGCTGAATCTCCGTGTCCATCGCCTGCGCGTCCTGGGACGAAGCCTCGACCGGGATCGTGGCCCGGCCGTGGGGCGGGATGGTGACCTGCGCGGGAATCTTGAGGCGCGCGTCGGTTTTCAGGCGGAGCGTGCGCGGTTCGTCGAGCTGGTTGGTGAGCTCGAAGTTGCCGGAGCGGGTGGAATCGCCGGGAATCTGCTGCAAGACCCATTGAGCGGGCTCCGCGGTGATGGCCGATTCGGAGACGCCGCGCAAGGTGGTGCTGTGCTCCGGCTCGGAGGTGAAGCGCGCCACGCCCTCGAATTTTCCGCCGACGCTGGGCGAAAAGACGATCTTGAACACGGCCACATCGCCGTTGCGCAGGCGGTAGCCGGCCTTGCCGTCGATCTTCCACGGTGGGTCCACGATGACATCGCCCGAGGCGATGAGGCCGCCATGATTGCTGATCTCCAGCAGGCGGAAATTGCTGGCCCCCGCGCGGACGGTGGAGAAATCGATGGCGTCCTGGATGGCGAGCTGGGGAGGTTGATCGACGATGGTCATCGCCACCTCGACCGCCGCGGAAACCCCAACGGCGCTCTGGACGGCGAAGGAAAACTTGTCCGTCGTGATGCCGAGATCGGCCGGCGGTTCGTAGACGACGACGGAAACTTCACGCTCCGTGGCCCGTGGATCGGAAAGGCGCCCATGCGCGGGAGGAACGCGAATGAGATATTTCAAGGGCTCACCGGCTTTGCCGTAGATACGCAGGGGGATTTCCGTTTTGCCTTCGCGCCGAACCTTGATGTTCAACTCGACCGGCTGCGGTGGGGCGGCCCCGACGATGACCGCCGGCTTGCGTTCGGCATGAACCGGAACCCCGAGGCCAAGGCAAAGCACGTAGAAAATCAGAGAGAGGCGGGGGATGGTTAGGGGCACGACGGCGACAACGTTGCTGTGAACCGGCGTTCACGTCCAAAACTTTTCACCACGGCTTTCAAACTGGGCGCGATTTATGTGATTGCCGCCGCGCGGCAGGCTCCGTATGAAACAGCAACTTTTTCCGACGCATGAGATTCGCTGGCTACTTCAAACCGCTCCTAGCCGTCCTTTTTTGCACTTTTGGTGTCTTCGAGCAACAGGCGTCGGCGCAACTCTTCGGGTCGCGAAATCCCGGCCCCCCGATGAAAAAGCCGTCGGACTTGATCCGTCGCGGGCAGCCGGGCCCGAAGATCGACAAGAGCCTGGAGTCGGTGATCACCCCGGACAACTCCCACGTGATCGTCTCGCTGAGCAAGCAGCGCGTCTATTTGATGGTGGGGGACCAAATCTACATCGATTCGCCGATCTCCTCGGGCAAGCGGGGGCACGAGACGCCCGCCGGCTCGTGGCACGTGATGGAAAAAGATCCGAACCACCGCTCGAGCATCTACGGCGATTTCGTGGACCACAGTGGCCGCACGGTCCGTTCGGGGGTGAGCACGCAGATTGACTCGGCGCCGAGCGGCACGCACTACGTGGGCGCCTCGATGAAGTGGTTTTGCCGCCTGACGAGTGGCGGTGTGGGCATGCATGTCGGCATCCTGCCCGGGTATGCGGCCTCGCACGGCTGTGTGCGTTTGCCGGCGGATATTGCCCCGTTGATCTACCAGAAGGTGAAAGTCGGCACGTCGGCCGTCATCGAGCAGTAAGCTGGCGGCGGAGGAGTTCAAAGGCGGTGAGGCTCACGAGATCCTTGAAGGTCTGGCGATCGGTGGGAAAGCGGTTTCGCTCGACGAGGGTCGCACCCATTTTCCCGGCCAGGGCGATGAAGACGGTGCCCACGGGCTTTTCCTCGCTTCCTCCGTCTGGGCCGGCAATGCCCGTCGTGGAGAGCGCGTAGTCCGCACCGGCCTTTTGGCGGGCGCCTTCCGCCATGGCGACGGCGACGGGCTCACTCACGGCCCCGTGGGCTTCGATGAGCCCCGCATCGACCCCGAGCGCGCTCGTCTTGACCGCGTTGGCGTAGGTGACGTAACCGCCGAGGAAGACAGCCGAGGCTCCTGGCACGTTGGTGATGCGGTGCGCGAGAAATCCGCCGGTGCAGGATTCCGCACAGGCGAGGGTCTCGCCGCGCTCGGTGAGCAGATCGACGAGCACTTTTTCCAGGGGGCGTTGATCATGGGAAACGATGTGGGGGCCGAGCTTTTCGGCAATGATCCGCCCGGCTTGATCGAGGATCGCGGGCGAGCCGATGGTGCGCAGATCCACCTCGCCGGGACGCGCGCAATAGCCCAGCTCGAGGCCCAGGGCGAGCAGCGGTCCCCCGACCAATTCCTCCACGGCCGATTCGCCGAGGCCGGCAATGCGCGCGACGCGCATCTCGACCGCCGGGCGCGCCGGCAGCAGCTTGGCCAGCAACAGCAGCACTTGATCGGTGACCATGGGCTGCAATTCGCGCGGCGGACCGGGCAGCAGGAAAAGGTGCGGCGTGGTGATCGTCCCGTGCGGGCGCGCCGCCAGGTAGAGCCCTGGGGCGGTGCCGTTAGGATTGTGGAGGACGATGGCCTCCGCGGGGCGCTGCGCTTGCCGGGCATTGCGCGCGCTCATGGTCAGATTGCGCCGGGCGAAGCGCCGTTCGATGGCGGCCATGACCGTTTCATCATGGATCAGTTCGAGGCCCAGCAACTCGGCGACCGCCTCGCGGGTGATGTCATCCGTGGTCGGGCCCAGCCCGCCGGTGATCAGCACCACCTCGGCGCGGCCGAAGGTTTCGGCGACCGCCACGCGGATGGCGTCGCCATCGGGCACGGTCACCTGGCGCTCGATGCGCAAGCCGAGTGGGAACAATGCCTGGGCGAGAAACTGCAGGTGGGTGTTGAGCACGCTGCCGAGGAGCAGTTCCGTACCGGTATTGAGGACTTCGATGCGCATGAGGTGGTCGACGACGATGCGGAGATGAGCGGCGGATGCAATGCGGAACATCCCGTTCTGCTGGCGATGCGATCAGTCCTTGACCCCGCCCGGTGCGCGCACGCCCATTCCTTTGCGGTTGAGCGTGGTGTCGCCCAAGTCGATGCGGCATTGCTCGGCCAGGTCGAGCAGGTGTTTCACGATTTCCCGGTGCTGCCCGGCGACGTCGTGCTTTTCCTCGATGTCGTTGCGCATGTCGTAGAGTTCCGGCTCGAGGATGGGTTGCTTCACATACTCGGCGGGCCAGCCGTCCATGC
Source organism: Chthoniobacter sp. (assembly GCF_040003245.1). Taxonomy (NCBI): domain Bacteria; kingdom Pseudomonadati; phylum Verrucomicrobiota; class Spartobacteria; order Chthoniobacterales; family Chthoniobacteraceae; genus Chthoniobacter; species Chthoniobacter sp. The sequence goes on along the minus strand of NZ_JBDUCX010000002.1, from coordinate 58,452 downwards.
CGGGCTTGTGGCCGCCGAGCGTGCGGAAGGTGTGCGGCAGGATGAGCTTCCACTCGCGCAAGCGCACGGATTCGAGTTCCGCCCCGCTCCAACTGCCAAACGGAACGCCGTAGAAGAAATAGGCCTCGTGCGGATTCCTGGCGTCCTTGTCCCCGGCCAGCAGGGGCCAGATGTCGAGGCCATCGATCTTGTGGTCGGGTAACTTGGCGCTGATGAGCTTCGCCAGGGCCGGCAGCAGATCGATCGCGCAGGCCATCTCGTCGCACGTGGTGCCGGCGGGGATGTGTCCCGGCCACGAAATGATGAACGGCACGCGCGTGCCGCCGTCCCACGTCGTCGTTTTGCCTTCGCGCAGCGGATACGCCGAGCCGGCGTGGTTCCCAAAGATGAGCCACGGGCCGTTGTCGGAGAGGAAGATGATGATGGTGTCCTTTTCCAGGCCATGCTTTTTCAGCGCCGTCAGGATCTCGCCGGTGCTCCAGTCGATTTCCTCGACCGCATCGCCGTAGAGGCCGCGCTTCGTTGTGCCGCGGAACTTTTCGCTCACGGCCAGCGGCACGTGCGGCATGGTCTGCGCGACGTAGAGAAAGAAGGGCTTGTCGTGGTTGCGGTCGATGAAGCTCACCGCCCGCTCCGTGTATTGCGTCGTGAGCTGCTCCATGTCGCGATGGCTGATGCCGGGATTGACGATCTTGTCGCCATCGTAGAGTGGCAACGGTGGGAATTTCCCGGGCTTCTCCGGGTGCAACGGCCATTGATCGTTCGAGTAGGGCAGGCCGAACCACTCGTCGAACCCGCGGTGCGTGGGCAGGAATTCCGTCGGTGTGCCGAGGTGCCATTTGCCCACCATGCCCGTCGCGTAGCCCTTTTGCTGGAACATCTGGGGCATCGTCAGCTCGTGCTCGTTGATACCGAATTTATACCACGGCTCCATCGCGCCCTCGATGCCGATGCGATTGGGATAACAACCCGTCATGATGGCCGCGCGCGACGCCGAGCATACCGCCTGCGCGACGTGGAAGTCCGTGAAGCGCCGCCCCTCCTGCGCGAGCCGGTCGAAGTTCGGCGTCGCAAACCCCTGCGCGCCGTACACGCCGACATCCGCATAGCCGAGATCATCCGCGACGATGAGGATCACGTTAGGCAGGCGTTCCGCGGCCTGCAGGGCTTGGGCCGTCAAAAGAACCGCCGAGAGCAGAATCGACAGGCGAGCCGCGAAAGTGGGGAGGGGCGATCTCATGTGGGTATCCCTGCAGAACCTCGTCGGGTTCGGTAAAGTTAGGTTCATGCGTCGCGGGGCGACGTTTGCCACGCCTCGCTCGCTCCGCGATTCCAGAATCAGGCCCGCTCCGCCTGCACGTCCGTCAGTTCGCCCGGCTCGCAGGTGATGGTGAGCGAGATGGGGCGGCAGCAGACGTTGCAGTCCTCGATGGTGTTGTAGTCGCCCTGCGAGGTGTCGACGGTCGTCGGGAAATACTCGCCGCACCACGGGCAGCCGACTTCAGTTTCGACGAGGTAGCTCACACCTTGAGCTTGAGCCGGGGAGCGTCGCTCCACAGGTCCTCGAGGCTGTAGAAGGAACGCTTCTCGTGGTGGAAGATGTGCACGATCACGCCGGAGTAGTCGGCGACGATCCATTGGCTGGTCGGGAAGCCGTCCACGGCGAAGGGCTTGATGTCGTGGTCTTCTTTCAAGCGATCGCGCAATTCGCCGGCGATGGCTTTGAGGTGCGGCTCGGAGGTGCCGGAACAAATGACGAAGAAATCCGTGAAAGTGGAAATACCACGGAGGTCGATGGCGACGATGTCTTCGGCTTTTTTCTCGGCGATGATCTTGGCGCAGAGGCGGGCGAGGGAGTCAGATTTGATGGGGCGGGTCCTGGTAAAGGTGATGGGCGGCGATAAGGGAGCGCACGGGCTCCGGAACGAGATAGCGGATGGAATCCCCGCGTGCAACCCGTTGGCGGACTTCTGTCGCGGAGATATCGATCCGGCGCGAGAGCGTACGGAAGGGCGCAGTGCCTTTTGCGGCAGCATCGCCGCGGCCGAAAACGACGAATTCGACGAGGCGGCGCAGGTCTTCGATGCGGCGCCAGGTGTGCAGTTCGCGGAGGTTGTCGGCGCCGATCAGGTAGTAGATTTGCGCCTCGGGATGAATGCCGCGGACGCGTTCCACGGTATCGATTGTGAAGCTGGGGCCGGTGGCGTTCAGTTCCGAGTCATCCAGAGTAAAACCGGGTTCATCGGCGAGGGCGGCGGCGAGCATCTCGCGGCGCAGGGCAGCCGGGGCGGGAGAGGTGGCAAGCTTGTGGGGGGAGAGGCCGGCGGGGATGAAGATGACGCGGTCGAGCTGGAGCTCCTCGAGGGCATCGCGCGCCAGAACGAGGTGCCCGTGGTGCACCGGGTCAAAAGTTCCTCCGTAAAGGGCGAGACGCATGGGATGTTCGAATTTCGATTCTTCCGCGAAAAAAAGTAGGTTTGCTTTGCTGAATCGCTACGCTGCGCTGGCTATATGGAACGATCTTCCCTTGGTCAATTACTCCTCACCGGCGTCCCCGGCCCGGAACTCGATGCCGCCACCGCTGCGCAGTTTCGCAAGTTGCAGCCCGGTGGATACATTCTTTTCGGACGCAACATCAAGACGGCTGGCCAGTTGCGCAAGCTGATCGATGACCTGCGCGACCTTTCGGTGGTCGAGCCGATCATCACCATCGACCAGGAAGGCGGCCGCGTCTCGCGCCTGAAACTCGTGGGCAACGAGCCGCCGAATGCCAACGACCTGCGTGACAAGAACGACCTCAGCCTGATCGCCCGCCACGGCACGATCACCGCCCGGCTGTTGCGTATCTTCGGCTTCAACCTCGACCTGTGCCCGGTGCTGGACATTTCGTTCGACGACGAGGCGGACAATTCCCTGCGCGGCCGCTGCTATGGCAACGACGTCGCCCAAGTCAATCGCAACGCCGGGGCCTTCAACGACGCCCTGCGCGCCGGCGGCATCCTGAGCTGCGGCAAACATTTCCCCGGCTACTCGCGCGCCCCGCTGGATGCCCACCACGAATTGCCGGAGATTGCCTTGAGCCGCGAGGAGCTCGAGACCCACGAACTGGCCGTCTTCCGGCATTTTGCGGACAAAGTCGACTCGATGATGATCGGCCACGGCTTTTATCCCGCGCTGGAAAGCTCGAAGACGCCGTCCTCGCTGTCGCGCCGGGTGATCACCGACCTGCTCCGTGGCGAGCAGGGCTTCCAAGGATTGGTGATGACGGACGACCTCGACATGGGGGCGATCCTGAATCACTACGGGCTCGAGGAGACGATCCGGCTGGCTATCACGGCGGGCAATGACCTGGCGATGATCTGCCACCGGGTGGCCGTGGTCGAGGAGGCGCATGGCTACCTGGCGGGCCTGCCGGCGGCGGACCTGGACCGGGCGCTGGAGAACGTCGCGAAATTCAAGGCGAAGCAGTCGCCGCCCGATGCGTGGAGCGAAGCCGAATTTGCGCGTCGCGATGCGGAAGTGTTGGACTTGCGCGTGGCGGTGCTCGGCGCGGAGGCGGCGGGGCAGCGCAGCCCCGAGGACGGCAAGCGCTCGCCGGTGGAAATCTACTAGCGGGATGGCTGCCGCCTATCGCGTCTCGGCGTCGCTGCTGCCGCTGCTGGAATCGACGCAGGTCTTCTACCTCTACACCGCGTTCCTCGAGCTGGCGCAAGCCGGGGAGATCGAGCTGTCGTGGGACGCGCGCAGCCAGGTCGAGGAGTACACGATCGTCACTGAAATCGAGCGCATCGCGGACGGTGCGCGGCTCCGGGTGTGCTTCGATATTCACGACCGCAGTTACCTTTTCAGTGCAGCGGAACTGCGCGCCAGTGACGTGTATTTCAAGCGCAGCCACTACCCACCGGATGTCGCCAAGCTGGAGCCCGAAGCGCGCTGCAAGGTCTCGCCATTCGGCCCCATCTTCGGACCCGGCAATCGCCGGGGCATGCTGTCGCTGCTCGCGGGTTGGGTGCGCTACGCGAGCCAGCGACCGAAGCGGGCGAAGGAGAGCCTGCGTCATTTGAGCGATTATTTGCGGCTGCCGGTCACTCGCGATTTTGAGCGACCGCCGGACCACGATCTGCCGCCGCGCGTTCTGCTCCAGACGCGGCTGTGGATGGAGTCGGAAGTGACCGGCGCGCCGTTTGCCCCGGAGATCAACGAGGAGCGCGTGGGGGTGGTGCGCGCCTTGCGCAAGGAACTGGGGGAACGCTTCGTGGGTGGAGCCGTGCCGACGCCCTTCGCGCGCGAGAAGTATCCCGATGTCGTCTGCCATTGGGACACCCGGCGTTCCGCATATTTGAAGACGATGCAGACGTGCCGGGTGGGAATTTATACGAAGGGCCTGCATCACGCCATGGCCTGGAAGCTGGGTGAGTACACGGCGGCTTCGATGTGCATCGTGGCTTCCGGATTTCGCCATACCTTGGTCGAGCCATTTACCGCGCCGCGCAATTACCGGGAGTATGAGACGCCGGAGCAATGTGTGGTGCATTGTGTGCGTCTTCTGGAAAACGACGAGGAAGCGCGGGCGATGTCGCGGGCGAACCATGCGTACTATCTCGAGCACATCCGCCCGGCGAAGCAGATGCGCCGCTGGATCACGCAGGCCTTCGGGTCCGCGGGGGAGACGGTCGGCTAGGCAGTATTCAAGGGTCCAAGACCGCTGTTTTTTAAAAACTCGCACCTTAAATTGGCTTAAGAGGGCTTAAGGCACCTTAAAACGGCTCCTTTTCTTCGCCCACGGGACCTCTTGACGTACGTCGGCCCTCGAGCGCGGTTGTCCAGTACTGCTGCCCATTTTTTCGCACCTTGATTGCCTTGATTTACCTTGATTCGGCTTGAATTGAACAAGGGCTGCCATCCCCTTGGGGTGAGCCGTTTTGCCGCATCCTTTCCGGTGGTGTCGCTTCGCTCAACCACCGGCTATGGGCGCTGGGATGCCTTCGGCATCGGGCTGCACGCCTCCGCCCTGGCATCATCTGCGGTTCGCCAAGTCTCGGCTCCTGCTTTCCTGATTCCTACATAGTCGCTGGGAAGTGGGCGGCCTGGTGGTGGGGGGCGTGGTGGAAAGTCCTCGGTGTTCATGCGGGGAAGTGTGGCATGACTCGGCGAAAAAAGTGCATTGCTCCATTGGCTCTATGGGCTCCATTGCGGAAAATCTCACTTTGCGGCCTCAAAATGGATGGAATGGCGGAAGGAGCAGCAGGGCGTAGGCGCTGCCGTGCTTGGGCTGGCTTGGACTTCTTCTCTGCGCTCGGCTAAACAGGTACGGGGTTTCCATGCCCGGATCTGAACCGCACGCATCCATCTCCTCCCATGCGAAAACCGAAACGAAAATGATCCAGCTCCGCCAAAAAATCACCACGTTCCTCTGGTTCGAGACCCAGGCCGAAGAAGCCGCCCGCTTCTACACCTCCCTGTTTGCCAACAGCCGCATCGTCGCCATCACCCGCTACCCGGACGCCGTTCCCGACCGCGCCGGGACGGTCATGCTCGTCACCTTCGAGCTGGCTGGTCAGCAATTCTATGCCATGAACGCGGGGTCGGATAACCAGTTTACCGACGCGATCTCGCTCCTCGTCGAATGCGAAACCCAAGGCGAAATCGATGAGCTCTGGAGCAAGCTCACCGAGGGCGGCGAAGAACGTCCCTGCGGTTGGTTGATCGACCGGTTTGGATTGGCCTGGCAGATCACCCCCGCCCGGTTGCTGGAATTGATCTCCGGCGAGGATCGCACGATCGCCGCCAACGCCATGCGCGCGATGTTCGAGATGAAAAAAATCGTCATCGCAGATATCGAGCGCGCCGTGAGCCCTGGCTCGCGTTGAGAGAACTTCAGCGGCGCTGCTGGCTTCCCCTCCTGGCGTTCGGGAACTATCATCGCAGGTGGGTGCGCGTAATCCTGAAATCCTGATAATCTGGTCAATCCTGTCTCCCCTTTTTAGACAGGATTACAGGATTACAAGATTTCAGGATTACACCGCCCTCGGGCGCGCGCTTTCTGTGGGACAATCCCTAAAGGCACTGCCTGCGGCCCCACCGAAGTCCTCAGTTTCCTAAGTTCAGGCCAACCCTACGCCGTTTCGAGTTCCAGCTTGGGCTTGGTCGAGGGGGCGGGCTGTTCCTTGAGGCGCTCCCACTCCTGGATCGTTTCGTCGGCGGTGATGGCGCGGGTGGCCGGTTGGGCGCCGCCGGTGAGGATGATGCGGACGGTATCGAGGAGAATGAACACATCGAGGAACAAGCTCATGTGTTTCATGTAGTAGAGGTCGTATTCCAGCTTGCGCCGGGAATCGAGGGCGGAGGCGCCGTAGGGATAGCTGACCTGCGCCCAGCCGGTGAGACCCGGCTGCACCATGAGGCGCTCTTCGTAATAGGGAACTTCGCGGGCGAGCTGGGTGATGATTTCCGGGCGCTCGGGGCGCGGACCGACGAAGGACATGTGGCCACAGAGCACGTGCCAGAGCTGCGGGATCTCATCGATGCGGTAGCGGCGGAGCGTGCGGCCCACGAACGTCACCCGCGGATCGTCCTTGCCGCTCCAGACCGCGCCGTCCTTCTCGGCATTGACGTGCATGGTGCGCAGCTTGGTCATCTGGAAAGCGCGTCCGAAACGGCCGCTGCGGGTCTGCCGGTAAAAGATCGGGCCCGGGGAAGTGAGCCGGATGGCGACGGCGGCCAGGGCCACGGCGGGCAGGCCGAGGGTGAGGCCGATCGCGGAGCAAACAATGTCGAAGAGCCGCTTGAGCTTCTTGATGTAAATGTGCTGGGGCTCACCGCTGGCATTGAGCAGCCACTCGGAGCTGATCAATTCCAGGGGGACGTACTGCTCGATCTCCTCGCAGAGGGAAACCAGAGGCATCACCGAGATGCCGGAATAGCGCAGTTTGCAGAAGTGCCGGGTGAGCGTGGTGTCACCCATGCTCTTGTGGGTGCAGAGCACGCGGGAGATTTTCTCCTTTTGGACGATCGCGGCGAGGTCTTCGACGGTCCCCAGCACGCGCAGATTGCTCTTCGGCCGATAGGCGCCGTAGAGGACCACCCCGGCGAATTCCAGATTGCGTCCGCCGAAGCTTGCGAAGAGGCGGGTCTCCGCCTCGTCGAACGCGCTGCAGACGACGTAGACGACGCGCTCCTTGGAATTGCGCAGATCGTGCACGATGACGATGTGGTGGAGCAACGCCGTGAGGTAGGAAGTGATCGCGGCCAGCAGCATGATGCCGCGGCCCAAGGGACGGGCGGAATTCAAGTAAGTGCCGCCAATGACAATGAGGACGGCGAGGAGCACGCAGACGACCAACACCAGGGAGCGTTCCAAGACACCGCGGCCGGCGCTGTGTGTGGAGTAAAGGCCGGCGATGTAAATGGTCGCGGAAAAGACGATGCCGCCGAAAATGAAGAAGGGCCAATGCGCCCAAAGCGATCCGGCGCTTTCGCCGCCGAAACGAAGAAACATGGCCGTAACGAACGCCAGGGTGAAAAGCAGGGCGTCCGTCACGAAATGCATCGAGACGTGAAACCAGTGTTTTCGGAGAAGGCCGCTGGTATTCATCGAAAATGTCTCTGGAAGAGATGGGGCATTTCGGCGGTTCTTAGAATGTCGCTAATAAGTTTATATCAGCGTGCGCCAAGTTTGGTCTGGAGCGGGCGGCTTTGCAAGGCATTTCACTACGGGGATTTGCGGAGAAGTCCTTCCGAGAAAAGGCGGATGACAGGGGTTTTGAACTCATCCGAGCCTTAATAGCAATTCCCGTGCATTTTGCGTCCAAGTATGTTTTTGGCAGACGTCTTCGCGGGCCTGCTGGCCCAACCGGGAGCGAAATGCGGGACTGTCGACGAGGGCGGCGAGTTGGATGCGGAGAGCGCCGTCGTTTGAGGGGTCGAACAGCAGACCGTTTTCGCCGTCGCGAAGGACCAGTGCAATGGGCTCCGTGCAGGGCGCTACGATCGCGCGGGCACCAGCCATGTATTCGAAGAGCTTGATCGGCGAGCGGTAGGCGTTGCTGTGCGGAATGACGCAGATATCCATGGCGGCCAGGTAATCGGGCATTTCGGCGTGCGGGACGGCGCCCGGAAGGATGAGCCGATCGCGGATTCCGAGCGCGGAGGCTTGGGCTTCGAGGTTCACTCGCAATGTCCCGTCGCCCACCAGCATCAGGCGCAGCTCCGCTTTCCCAGGGGCCAGGGCTGCGAACTCAGCGACCAGAACATCGAGCCGATGCCACGGGACGAACCATCCGGCGAAGCCGACGACGACCGCGCTTTCACACTGGTAGCGGCGGCGGATCGATGTGCCGTCGGGAAGCACGTGGAGGGTTTCCTCGTCGATGGCGTTGGGCAGGACGAGGATCTTCTCCTTGCGGATGCCCATGGCCTCGATGCGGCGCTGGAGGTGGGGCGACACGACGACGATGAGGCGGGCGCGCTGAAACGTGAAGCGGTCGGCCAACCGGGCGAGGGGCAGAAGCCAGGGATCGGCCCGGACGCGCTCATCGCCGGCCAATTCGTTGACCTCGACGACCAGAGGCACTCGGTGGCGCTGCGCGAGAAAGGCGGTGATGCAGAGGAAGAAGGCGTGGCGCTCGTAGATGAGGTCGAAGTGTTCGCGTCGGAGCAATGCGCCGAGGCGGACGCCGGCCAGGGCGTTGTAAGCGATCTCGAGCAGTTCGAAGAGGACGGCCGGCGCATGGGCCGCGAGCCGCGCCAGGAGGCTGCGTTGGCGGGGGAGAAAGGGGTTTTCGCCCGCGGTGGCCGAGGGGTCGATCGACGAAGGGCTGGAAAAGACCACGCTGTGGCCGAGGCGTCGGAAGGCGCCGGCCATCCCGGCGATGTGCACCCCTTCGGCGCCGGTGCCCTGGGTGCGGAAATGGAAGAGGATGTTCATCGACGGGCCTGCATCAGCAGTTCATGGCAGGCGGTGGCGGTGCGCTGCCACGAGAATTGCAGGGCGTGTTGGCGAATCCGTTCCGCCGAAGGGGGGGAGAGCAGGACTTCCTGAAAAGCGGTGGCGAAGGCCGCGGGTTCCGTAGTCGCCACGAGGCGCCCGAAATCGTCCCCGGGATGCACTTCCGGAATCCCGCCGACCCGGCTGGCAATGACCGGCAGTCCGCAGGCGAAGGCTTCCAGGATGACGTTGGGGACGCCCTCGTTTTGGCTGGGCAGGCAAAGGACGTCCGCGGCCTGCATGTAACGGGCGACCCCGGCGGCATCGGTGCGGCCGGGCAGGATCACGCGTTCGCGGACGGGGAGGCGGCCCGCAAGTTCGCGCACGCGCTGCTCCAATCCGCCGCCGCCGACCATGACAAGCACGGGCGGAATCGGGAAGGAGACCGATGACAGATTGGCCAGGGCAAGGGGCGGAAGCAGCGGGTTTTTTATTTCGTAGAAATTACCAACGAAGAGGATCAGCGGGGCGTCGGGTGGGAGATCGAGCTCGCGCCGCGCGGCGGCTTTGTCGGCCGGTCGGAAGAGATCAAGGTCCACGCCGTTGTAGATGGGATGCAGGCGCTCGCGGGGCAGGCCGGCGTGGGCCAGCAGGCGGGCCAGTTCGCCGCTGCGCGTGATCACGGCGGCGGCGCGGGGGAGCAGTCGGGTGATGATCTCCCGGCGGGCCGGCATTTGCAGGTATTGGTGGACGTCCGACCCTTGGGCGATGGCGATGAATGGGAAATCCAATTCCCGGGCCAGCTCGGCGATGGCGCAGCTATCGGGAAAAATCCACGAGCTGAGGACGACATCGAAGGAAAACTGTTGGCGAATTCCCTGCAGATGGCCGCGCAGCGTATGCGCCATGATCCGGTGGTTCCAGCAACTGCCAATCTTCGGGATGTAAGGCGTGGCGATGTACTGCGGCGCGAATTTTGCGTCCTGCTCACGCGGCTGCCACCTGCGGGGAAGCAACGACGGCCGCACGGCCAGCGCACGGATGTCCCAGCGATCCGCGAGATGATGGAGCAAGGTGGCGTTGTCGAGTCCGCGATAGGGCTCGGCGGTGTCGGGGAAAAGATTCGAGACGAAGAGCAGCTTCAATGGCGTGTGTCCGCCATGCTGCCCTCAGTTTCGCCGGAGGTCACGCGCCGGTAGCGGAAGTCGCGAAACTGGCCGGGATGCCCGGAGTGGCCCGCCTCCGCGGCGTGCAGGATGTTCACGAGCTCGCGGGCGGTCACGTAGTGGATGCAGATGTGCGGATCTTTCGCCGTCAGGTTGGCCAGGGCCCGGTGAAAAGCGCGCATCGGCTCGCCGAGCAGCATGCGGGTGTTCTCGGGTTTGGCGCCGTGGGTGTGCAATTTGACGAAGACCCAATTCGGGCGGGCTTCCACGGCCACCTGGCAATCGAGCCACAGGCGCAGGCGTTCGATAGTGGGAGGGTTGGCGGCGGTCAGATCGCTGTTCTCGACGCGCGGGAGGAGGCCGAATTTCTTGCGCTGCCAGTTCAAGGCGAGCGGACCTTGCACCATGAGCAATTCATCCTCGTGCCGGTCGGGCACGGCGCGATCCGCCACGACCCGCCGGCCCTGATCGTGGGACTTGGGCTGATCCGTGCCGCGCGCATAGTAGACGCTGTTGATGATGCGCGTCTGCATGCGCTCCGGCGCGCAGGGCATGGTGAAGTCCGCATAGCAGCCGGTCTGCCGGAGCACGCGGAGTTCGTTGCGCACGCCGCAGTGGCGGCCCTCGGGATGGGAGTTGTCGAGCGCCCAGTTGCCGTGAACGAAGCCATAGCGCAAGGTTCCGGCCTGGTCGCGCGACAGGAGGCCATGGCTGGAGAGCCGCTCGACGCCTTGCTCCAGCGTGCGCCGCATGTTTTCGGCGGTGTCGTTTTCGTGGTGCAGGTGGACTTCCGTTTCGCTCCCAGTGGCCGCGCAGACGTCGGCGATGCCCTGGACGACGTCGCGGTCGTATTGCTCGATCGGATAGAAAAAAGTGTGCTTCGGCGCCACGCCGTCCGCGTCCCGGAATTCCCCGGCGAGCTTCGGAAATTCGCGCTGCCAGGTTTCCACGCGCGCCAGTGCCTCCGGTTTTCCCACGCCATGAAACGGCTCGAAGTGATCGCAGACCGCCAGCATCACGTGGCGCGTGCCCAGAGTATGCTGCACGTACTTCTGCCGGCCGCGCCAGGCGGGAAGCCAGATGTCGAGCGCCCGGATCATGCACGGGGCCGCATTGCCCCGCCGACTGGGACGGGATCTTGAATGGCGGCTTGGTTCGTGGTGAGGGGGGGCAACATCGAAGACACGGCAGTGATACTGATCGTCGAAGCGGTTGCAATTTCTTTTGCGTGCCGGGGCCTATTCCTGAGTCCTTGGGAGCGTTTCGCGCGTGCCCGCACCCGGAGAAAAGCGCTGGGATTCATTTTGGCGTGTATGGGAGAATGGCATTCTGTCAGCGTCGCGATTCTCCCGGTGTTCTCTTCCGAGTTTAAGTTCTACCTCCTGCTTCCGCTGCTGCTCCTGGCCGCTTTTTTTCGGCCGGGTTGGGGTCGTGGATTTTTCAGCCGGGTGGAGGCGCTCTTCGCACGGGTGGCCGATCGACCGCGGTTGGCGGTGTTGTTGGTCGGCGTCGTCGGTCTGATCGCCGGCGCGGTGCCAGGCTTGATCCGCATGCCCGCGCCGAAGATCCACGATGAATTCAGCTACTTGCTGGCGGCGGATACGTTTGCGCATGGGCGGCTGACCAATCCCACGCCGCCGTTTTGGGAGCACTTCGAGAGCATCCACATCATCCTGCGTCCGACCTACAATTCCAAGTATCCGCCGGGGCAGGGCGCGCTGCTGGCGGCGGGGCAACTTCTCGGGCATCCGATCCTCGGGGTGTGGCTCGGTCTCGGTCTGGCCGCCGCGGCGGTGTGCTGGATGTTGCAAGCGTGGCTGCCGCCGCGCTGGGCGCTGCTCGGCGGCCTGCTCGTGGCGCTGCATCCGCAGATGATCACGTGGGGCTACAATTACTGCGGCGGGGCGGTGGCGACGATCGGGGGCGCGTTGCTGGCGAGGGGCATGCGGAGGATTGTCGAGACGTCACGGGAAGGAGCGTGGACGCTGGGCGCGGGCCTGTTGATCCTGGCCAATAGCCGGCCCTACGAGGGACTGGTCACGAGCGTTTTTGTCGTCGGAGCGGGTGCCTTCTTGATCGTCCAAGCCGGACGTGAGGCGGTGTGGAAGACGGTTCGCCAATGCGGGTTTCCCCTCGTGCTTTCCGCGGTCGTCATCGTGGCCGGCGTGGGATTCTACAACTACCGCGTGACCGGCCAACCGACGGAGATGCCTTACGCCGTGCACGTGAAGGAGTACATGGTGGCGCCGATCTTCCTCGGGCAGTCGTTTCGCCCCGAACCAGTCTATCGACACCGCGAGATCCGGGAGTTTCACACGGACTCGGAGGTGGATTTGATGGGGTCGAAGAAGAGCTTGATCGGCAACCTGCTGCTCAAGTTCGGCGCCCAGGCGCAAGGCTGGCTGTGGATGGGCTTGTGGATTCCGCCGTTGATCGCTCTGCCCTGGCGCGCGCGGCGGGACCGTTGGCTGCGAGTCGCCATCGTGTGCCTGGGCGGCCTTTTTCTGGGGTTGCTGATTGGCCCCGGCATCTTTCCCCACTACGCCGGACCGGGAGTGGCGCTCTACATCTTTGTCGTGGTCGAGGGACTGCGGCAACTATGCCTCTGGCGGCAGGAGCACGGCACGGGGAAGGCCTTCGTCCGCTGGCTGTGCCTGCTCTGCGTCCTCACTGTCCCGGTGGTCTGGAGCCGGTTGTTGAGCAAGAATGCCGAGGGATGGTTTCGCGACCGGGCACGGGTGCTGGCCAAGCTCGAAGGATTGCCCGGCAAGCAGTTGGTCTTCATGCGCTATTCAGCCGGCCACAATCCCAATCGGGAATGGGTTTTCAACGGCGCGGATTTGCAGCAGACGAAGGTTCTTTGGTCGCGAGAGATGACCGCGGAGACGGATCAGCAGGTCATCGATTATTACACCGGCCGCACGGTTTGGGTGGTGGAGCCGGATAGGGCTGATCCGCAGCCGGTGCCCTATTTTCCGAGAGCGGGCCAATAGACAGCGTCGCCGAATCTGGCGAATGACGGGATGGGGATTTAACCGCAGAGACGCAGAGACGCAGAGGCGCGGAGGACGCAGGGAGGAGAAGGCTCTGCCTTTAACGCCAGCCGCGTTGGGCGTTGCGGGTGGTGTAGTAAATGAGGCCCATGACGGTCATGGCATTGAGGAAGACGAAGCCCGAGGCGAGGGTGCCGAGGCGGGTGCGCCAACCCGCCATGCCGAGCCCGGCGAAAATGTAGAGGGCGACTTGAGCGGCGAGGCTGAGGTCGTAGAAAAAGGAGCCGCGGAGTTCAAAGTTGGAGAGGAAAGCCGCGACCAGAAAGAACGGTCCCAAGAGGCGGAGGTACTTGTGAGAAAGGAGCTGCCACCACAGGCGGTTCTTTCCCGGGGCCAGCCATTGCGGATAGCGGAAGGCCATTTGAAACCCACCGGCGAGCGTGCGCTGCTTGCGACGGAGTTCGGCCTTGGGCTCGAGAGGGCGCGGGTCGTGCGCGAGAGCGGTGGAGTCGTGGATGACACGCGCGCCCTGGACGGCGGCTTGCAGGGGAATGACGACGTCGTCGAGCAGCGTGTCCTCGGGAATGGGAACGAACAAACTGCGGCGCAGCGCGTAGATGGCGCCGGTGCAGCCAATGCAGGAATCGAAGCGCGATTCCGCGGCGCGCAGGGATCGCTCGTAACGCCAGTAGGCATCGACCCCGGAACCCGTGACGCTGGCGGCGGAGGCAATCTCCAGTTCACCGCTGACCGCCCCGATGGCGGGATCAGCGAAATGCGCGGCGAGGCGGGCGATGGCTTCCGGGTCGAAACGCTGGCGGGCGTCGGTGAAGATGACGATTTCCGCGGTACAGCCGGACAAGGCGAGATTCAGGCCGGCCGCTTTGCCGGCGCGGTCCGGGCATTCGATGATTTCGAGACGCGCATCGCCGATGGTGCGCGCCTGGGCGACAGTGGCATCGGTGGAACCGTCGGAGACCAGGAGGACCTGCAGCTTTTCGGGCGGATATCGCGAAGTGAGGAGATTGCGGAGGCGCTCGACGATGGGCGTTTCCTCATTGCAGGCGACGAGCACGACACCCACCGAGGGTGGAGACCCCGCGGCGTCGGGCGAAGAAAGGGCTTGCGGCCGCCAGCGGGCGAGGGCGGAAATCAACCAGCCGTAGCCACAGAAAGTATAAACGAGCAGACCGCAGGAGATCCAAAAAGTGAGCACCGTCCCATAGTGAAACAGCATGGCAAAGAGCCCGGCGCTACATGCGATCCATGATATAGGCCCAGAACCGGATGACGCCCCAAGTGAGGAAGAAAATCATCACGCCGTCGATCCAGCCGATCCGATTCCAGTCGATCCCCAACATCTTCGGCGAGGTGGAGACCGACGCCCCGCCCGGTTCCGGCTCCGGCGAAAAAACCTGCCGGGCCAACCGGGAATCCGGCAGCGCCGAGGCCATCGCCGGCTGGGGGAGCAATTGCGGGCTTTGCCAGACCGGGACGTAGGTTTCGAGGACAGGCTCTTCGCCGGACTCCTCCTCCTTCTCGGTGAGCATGCCCATGAGGTGGCGATGCAGGGCGGCGATGGCGGCAGCAAACATGAAGAAGGTCGGCCGATATTCAAAATCCACCATCCAGGACGAAACAATATAAGAGACGACGAGGACGAACAGCATGCGCCTGATGCGTTCTTCGTCGGGCGTCTGGGTCTTCGCGGTCATGGTCGTCTTCAAGCAATAAAAGAGCACCGCCATCATCAAATAGAGGCCCGGCTTCCCGAGTTCCGCGCCGATGCAAACGTAGGTGGAGTGCGGCGCCTTGCCGTGGCGAACCGGTTTCATGACGAAATGGGGCGCGGTGCCTTCACTGCTTTTCCTGGCCGGCGCGGGCCGGCGCACGTAATCGGTGATGAAGGCATCCTTGCCCCATTCGCCTTTGCCGATGCCCCGGAATTTCGTCTGGAGGATGCCATAGCCGTGCTTGAAGGCGAGGACGCGCCCTTGAATGGCGGCGTCGCTCTTGGAGTTGTTGAGCTCATTCATGCGCGGGAGCATGAAGAGAGCGGTGGTGCCGAACAGCACTGCCGCCACGCCAATGGCGACCTGGACGCTTTTAGGACGGCCGAAGGCCATGGTGGCGATCGACGTGATGCCGGCGCAGAGGAACGCGCCCTTCGAGACCGTCAAATAGATGCAATAGAGCGGGATCGCCAGCAACGCGAAGCCCAGGATGCGCGACGCGACCGGCCGCTTCCAGACGAGATAGTAGTAGAGCATCGGGATGGCCGGAACCACGCTGTGCCCCAAGGCATTGGGATTATTGAAGATCGAAAGGTTCAGGACCAGGCGGCCCTTCATCACGCCGTTCGTCATTTCCAAGCTGTCGAGGGGATCGAAACCCCACGTGCTCGCCAGGGCCAGCAGGGCGACCGTCACGATGAGCATCGTCCACCAGGCGACGAAGATTTTCATGCGCGGCACCGAGGTCAGGATCTGGACGATCACGAGGTAGAAAATGTAGAGGTTGGCGTTGTCCTTGAAGGTATCCCAAGGATGCACCGCCGAGAGGACGAGCCACGCCCAGAAGCCGAAGACCGCCCAATCATGAGGGGTGCGGAACATGTCCCGGGGCCGATAGCTCTGCTCCCGCAAGAAGAGCGCGGCGACGCCGGAGAGCATGACGATCTGGACGAAATGGATCGTCGAGAACATGCCGGACCACTCCTGCGGGCGCAGGTAGTAGAGGCAGAGAAAGAGGATGACGATGACGAGATCCATCAGCGCGGTGCGGAGGCGCGGTAAAGATGTTCGTAGGAGGTGATCATCGACTCGAGGGAAAAGTGCGAAGTCACTTTCTTCCGCGCGTTTCGACCGAAGTCAACGAGACGGATGGGTTCAGCGAGGATTTCGGCGAGGCTCCCGGCCAGGTCCGCGGAGGAGTCCAGGCCGGCGATCCAGCCATCGTGGCCGTGGGTGATGATCTGTTCGTGGCCGCACCCGGAGCGGACGAGAGCGGGCACGCCGCAAGCCATGGCCTCGAGGGCGGCGTTGGAAAGCCCTTCATTGATGGAGGGGACGACCAACAGGTCCATGGCTTGATAACAGGCGCGGGGTTCGTTTTGAAATCCGGCCAGATGAATCAGCGGGCGAAAGGAACTCGCTTGCACGCGCTGGTGGACGGCGGCTTCCTCGCTGCCCCCGCCGCCGGCGATGAGCAAGCGCGCCCGAGGCAATCGAGGGACGATTTGCTCGAAGGCCTCAATCAACTGCCGGTGGCGCTTAAAGGGGCCGAATCGACCGACGATGCCGATGCACAGGGCATCCGGCGGCACTCCCAGTGCGGCGCGGGCGGCGATCCGACCGCCCGGGGCAAAGCGCCCGGTATCCACCCCATTGGCGATGGCCACGATCTTTTGGGCGGGAAAGCCGCACGCGACCAATTCCTCGCGCATAGCCGTGGAGACGGTGTGGATGGTGTGGCAGCCGCGATAGAGCCAGCGACGTTGCCGCAGGCGACGGGGCAGGCGCTCCTCTGCGGTGAGCTGGCTGTGCTCCCCTTGTAGCCACGGGCAGCGGCGCCCCCCGGCCGTCGCCAGGCCGCTGTAGATCAGCGGGCCGAGATTGTGACTGTGGATGACGTCGGGTCGAAGTTGCGTGATCGCGCGGGCCAGGCGCCAGGCGGCGCCCGGGGAGAAGCCACCGCTCTTGCCGAGCAGCAGGACCTTGCTGGAGGCGGGAAGCCGCCCGGAGAAGACCCCGCGGCGCTCGAGGCAGGCGACGTGCGTTTCGAAGCCCCGCGATTCGAGCCCACGGGCCAGGTTGACGACCCCATTTTCCATTCCGCCGGGATCGAGCGAATTGACGACGTGGAGAATTTTCACGAGTGAGCGTGCAGGAAATGGGCCGCGGCCCGCAGGCGAAAGAGCGGCGGTTCCGCGACGCGGTGCGCGCGGAGGAAAACGGGCCAAAGGAGGACGGAAGTGAGCAGATACATCCACGCGCGCGCCCGCAGCCCATCGTCGAAATGAGTCCAGGCCACGAGGAAATAGTGGATGGAAGCGGCGCGCAGCCAGAAGGGGAAATGCCAGCGCGCGACGGCCCCGGAGCGCCACGCCCGGCGCAACACGAGACCGGAATTGTGTTTCATGCGCGGTGCATTCTTGCTCATGTTTTGCGGATGCCGGCGAATGACCGCGAGCGGCTCGCCGAGGTAGTGGAAACGATGCCCGCGGGCGGCAACGCGGATCCACATGTCGCGGTCCTCGGAGCTGCGCAGCGCGGTATCGAAGGGGCCGCATTCGGCGAAAACTTCCCGCCGGAGGACGATCGACGAGGAAAGTGGACGGTTGCGCAGGCAGAAAGAGGCGGCCGTGAGTTCGCCGGTGTGCAGGAAGTTCTGCCGGGGAGGCGGGAGCGGATCGCCGCTGGCATTCATTCGCGAGCAGGCCGTGCCGACGGCGGCGAAGGCCGGCCCGAGACGGTGAAATTCCCGAAATACCGCGGTGAGAAACCCGGGCTCCCAACGATCGTCCGCGTCGAGAAAGGCCACGTGGGCAAAGCGGGCTTCGCGGATGCCGGTGTTGCGCGCGGCGGAGAGACCGGCATTGGGCTGACGCACGGTCCGAACGCGCGGATCGGTGCAGCGCGCGCAGACGTCGGGCGTGTCATCGGTCGAACCATCATCGACCACGATGAGCTCAAAATGTTTCCAGGTCTGCGCGAGCACCGAGGCGATCGCCTCGGGGAGGAACTGCGCGTAATTGTAAGCCGGGATGACGACGGAAACCTGATCGGACAAAGCGGGTGACGGCATGCCGGAAGGCGGGGCGCGAACGGGCTCTGCGAGGCGCGGCGGCTACGTCCCCTCGATCGCGTTCTGGTAGTAGTAATCGTGCGAGTAGTAGTAGTACTGGTAGTAGTTTTGCGTCGTCGTGAGGTCGAGACGGTTGAGCACGAAGCCGTAAAAATTTGCGCCATTGGCGCGCAGCGTTTCGATGGCGGACTGGACGCCACGCACTGGCGTGTGACCGGTCCAGATGACAAAGATCACGCCATCGACCATATTTTGCATGATCGAGGTCTCGGAAAGACCGAGCACCGGAGGCGTATCGATCACGATGCGTTCAAAGCGATCACGCAGGCTCGTGATGAGCGAGGCAAACTGCAAGGACGCCAGCAATTCGGTGCCGCTTTCGAGATGGCGGCCGGCACTGAGGATGGTGAGATTTTCCTGGGGCGACGGGCGAAACGCTTCCTCCAGGGTGGCCTCGCCGAGGAGGACGTTGCTCAGGCCGGGTTCCTTGCGGTAGCCGAAGAGGCGATGCAGACGGCCGCGGCGCAGATCGGTGTCGATCAAAAGGGTCTTGGCGCCGGTGAGAGCGAAAGAGGCGGCCAGATTGGAGGAAACGACGGTCTTGCCCTCTTTCGGCATCGCGCTGGTGACCATGACCACGTGGGGTGGTTTGCTCAAGGCGCCCATCGAAATGGTGTTGGTGCGAATGACGCGGAAATTCTCGACCAGCCCCCGCTTGAAGGTGTCGTCGGTATCGCCGGGTTGAAACATTTCCGTGGAATCCGTTTGCGGGACCACGCCCAGCCCGCGCAGGCGGAAGGAATGCTCGACCTCCTCCAGATTGGTCATCGTGTGGTCGAGGTATTCGATCACGAAGGGGACGACCACGGCCAGGACGAGACCGGCGCCGAGAGAGAGAATCATGAGACGCAGACGGTTGGGAGAAACAGGATCGTCGCGGACCTCGAGCAAGCCTTCGTACTTGAGATTGATGCGCTCCTTTTCCCCGGCGAACTCCACTTCGCTGATCTCCCTTTTCATGTTCGCCAGGTAACCTTCGTAGGGCAGACGTGACATCTCGAAGATCGAAAGTTGCGAGAGCAGCTTGGCGTGTTTGCGACTCAGCTCCTGGTATTCGGGTAACTTGCCTTCGAGATCGTGCTTCTTGTTGAGCAACTCCTGATACTGGAGATCGAAACGGCTCTGCGCGACTTCGAGTTCGGAGTCGAGTCGTTGATTCACCACCTCCAATTGCTTGTTCAAATCGAGCATCTTCCGGTGGCCGGGCAGATAGATGCGCGAGGCCTCTTCGATTTGCTTTCTGATTTGCTGCTGTTCCTGGGCCAGGGCGTCCCAAGGGTGCAGAGATTTCAACATGGAAGGCACCACGACCACATTGTTGCTGCTGGAGCTGGTTTCCTTTTTGTCGCCTTTTTGCTCGGATTGGGGTGGGGCGATGGTTTGTCCGACGCTGAGGCGCGTCTCGGCGTCGTCCGCCGTAGAGATGAGAGAAAGTTTGGCCACGGAATCCAGCCCGGTGTCCTGCAGGCGAACGCGCACGCGGCCCAGTTCGTCGAGGCGCATTTGCAGCCGGGTCAGTTCCGCGGGCAGATTGGTGATGGAATTGACGAGGATGAGCGTCTTGGTGAAATCCTGCTGATCCTGAAAATCGAGCTTCTCGGAGAATTGCTGGTCGAGCCGGCCGACCATCTCCTTTAGCTCGGCGGAGTAGGTGTTGATGATGAGGTTCTTGTCCTCATTGCGCTTTTCCTGGCGGAAGGCGAGATATTCGCGGACCATCGTTTCTGTCCAGCGATGCGCCCAATCGGCGGTCCAGGGCCAGACTTCGACGTCGATGTTTTTCTCCGAGTTGAAGCCGGCGCGGAATTTGAACAGGTACTTCCGTTCCAGCGAGCGGCTGTCGGTGTCAATGCCGAGCGCGCGGGCCGTGCGCAGCATGATCTGCGGCTGGGTGAATTGGGCGAAGAACGCAGACATGCGCCCGTCCTCGTAAAGTTTATCGGTGTCGAGCGGGCGAGACAGCTCCTCCATGTGGATGAGGGCGTGCGCGTAATAGACGGGCTTGGCAAAAACGTAATACGTCAGACCGACCGTGAGACAGAAGCAGATCAAGAGGATCATGAGCCGCAGGTGCTTCGACGCGATCGCGACATAGAGAATGATATCGTGCAGCGTGAAAGCGGCCTTTTTCGTTCCTGGGATCATGAGAGTGAGCGAAAGTAAGTAAGGGTGCGCACGGGGGCGGGCACCAAAAACGGCCGAATCCTAGCAGAATTCAGATAGGGCGCGAACTAAAGATTCCGCGAAAGGGTGAAGACCCCTGGGCGGAGGGACGCGAGTCGAAACTACCAACTGAACCACTTCTCCGGAACAACGAGGATGTCGTTGCTCTGGAGCTGGACGTCGGGTCGCTGGCCCCGTTTGATCGCGCTGATGTCGACCGGGAGCTTGGCCTTGGTGCCATCGGGGAGAGCCCGCAGGACGTAGACGCTCTTTTGATCGGCGAAGCGGGCGAAACCGCCATTCTGGAGAATGGCCGCGTAGGCGCTGATCCTTTCACCCTGCTTGAGTGGGAAGCTGCCCTGGTGCTGGACGTTGCCGGTAATATAGACAAGGTTGGCCGGGCCGGCGGGAATCGTGATGACGTCGCCTTCTCCCAAGGTGATGTCGGAAGTCAGTCCGCCGCCTTCGAGGATTTTCGCCACATTGACTTCCTCCACGACGCTCTTGCTGGCGGCGATGCGCATCACCCGGACACGGGTCAGATCGGCTTTGTCGGAGACACCACCAGAACTGAGAATCACGTTGACCAAAGTGGGAGTGATCCCACTCGGGATATGCCATTGGCCCGGCGAACGAAATTCACCGGAAAGGTAGATGAGCGGGCCATTCTCAATGTCGGCGCCCTGCTTTTGCTCGATCATCACCGAGGCGCTGTGCAACTGCGAACTTTGCAAAGCCCGCTTCACAGCGGCTTCGGCCGCGGAAAGGGATTTCCCGGCGACGGCGATGCGTCCCACCTGCGGCATGATAATATAACCTCCGCGACGAACCTGATAGATGCCGTTGAAGGAAGGGTCTTCGTTGACGAAAACCTCGAGGTTTTCCCCGGGCACAACGACTTCTTCGCCCGGCGCGCTGCCGGCGCCGCCGCGGCCTTGGGAGACTTCCGCGACCTGCTTTTCCGCTTCGTCGAGTTGTGCCCTGGCAGAGGAGTATCGGGCCTGCCAGTCTTTGACTTCCTGAT
The DNA here is from genome assembly GCF_040003245.1 of Chthoniobacter sp. Classification (NCBI taxonomy): domain Bacteria; kingdom Pseudomonadati; phylum Verrucomicrobiota; class Spartobacteria; order Chthoniobacterales; family Chthoniobacteraceae; genus Chthoniobacter; species Chthoniobacter sp. The sequence continues at coordinate 37,314 of NZ_JBDUCX010000002.1, read as the reverse complement.
CGAGGTGCTCGGCTTTCTCGAGATCGCCGGCGGCGGTCTGGAGGGCAAATTGCTTTTGAGCGGCTTCCAATTTGGCTTTGGCGTAACGAACCTCGCCCTGTAGCGTTTGGCGCTTCTCACTCAGGTCCTCCAAGTCACTCTGCGACGGTTTGCCCGGCGCGGCGATCATGGGTGCGGTGAGAGCATCGGCTGTGGGTTGCGCGGCCGGGTTGTTGCTCTGCGCCCGGCTGGAGGCCAGGTCGACCTGTGGCTTGCGGAAGCCGACGCCCGGTTTACCGCCGGGATCCGCCGCTGCCGCCTGTGTGCTCAAGAAGGCAAGCTCCAGGCATGTGGCAATGATGAGGAAAGGGGATACGGACCAATACGCCTTCTGGGAAGGGGGTCCGTTTCGACCATGTAAAATGTGGTGAGGGGTCACAAGCTGTTGGATGCGTTGTAGTCGAGCACAGGTTAAGGCGTCAATTCAGTATTAGGGGCAAAGGTGCGAATTTCTGCGTAGCAGGATTCGTTCGCACCTCATCTGAAGTATTTGGTTACGCTCAGGAAAATCAGGTTTTCCCTAAAATTCAGGTCGAATACGTCTGATTTACTCTCTTGATACTGGTAGGCCAGATGGAGGAGCAGCGTGTCCGTCAAGTTGTAGCCGATATCCGCCCGCCCGATCATTTGCCGGGTTCCGCTGTCTTCCGCGGTGTATTCGCCCGTCAGTTGGACGGTCGTCTTCGGGCCGGCGATAAAGGTGACGCGCAGGCCGAAGAGCCACTCGTCGCGCGTGGCCTGCTCGCCATCGAAGTAATCCTGCACCCGCAGGCGGTAGGTGTAGGCACTGGCATCGAGGCGCGGTCCCAAGACCTGGTGGATGGTGTAGCCGACACCCTCATTGATCTCGTTGTGAAAGTAATTGAACGTCCGTGCGTAAATGAGGGATTCCTGAGTGTAAGGGCCGGCGTTGTGATCGAGTGCGACGCGCCACAACCATCCGCTATCTGCCTGCCCCCCGTTGAAGTAGCCCAGCTCGGCCTGAAGACGAAGCTGTTCGGTAATGGGACCGGCGAAACCCGCCCGGACGATGTTTTGCACCAGATTCTGATCTTCGACCTTGGTGTGAAAGAGGTCATAAACGACATACGGCTTAAAGCGCATATTCTCTCGTTGAGAGATCAAGCTGATGGTGGCGCCTTCCCGCAAACTCGGCAGCCCACGGTTGCCCTGGTTGTACCACAAGTCTTCGTGGTAGACCCTCGCGCGCAGAAGGATGGAGCCCGGATCCAGCCGTTCCGCGTCGGCGCTGATGATGTTGCTGAAAACGATGACGTCGGATTGGCGGCCGGCGTCCAACTGATTGTCGAAATTGGCATCGCCCCTCCGCAGGGCGCCTCCGGAGGCTGGCCCGAGCGCATAGCGCCCAGTGCGGGTCTGGAGATTCTCGTCGAACGGGCTTCCTTCAAAGAGGACATAATTGCCATCGATGCCGCCCGAGTAGTATCCGGTCGAGATTTGGAAGTCGTCGGTGAAGACGACATGCCAGCCGCCGATGTCGGTGTCCCATGTGGCCTGCACATGAGTCAGGGGTCCGGTGGCGAGGCCGAAATTGAAAAGATCGGCTCCCGAATTGAAACCGACAATGCCGCCTCGGTTCTCGAGCGGGAGGTAGACCAAGGTGAAGGAGGCCGCCAACCTCAAATCCTCGGTAAATTGCGCCACGACATCGAGTGTCAACCCTAGGTATGCGATCGTCCCGGACTCCGTATTATCGGGTGTGAGATTGATATTATCGCTGTGGAGGACAGCGGCCTCCAAGGCGCGGAGCTTGAAAAAAAGTGGTCCGAGCTTGAGATCCGCCTCCTGCGGTTCAAAGCCGCGTTGAAACAAGGGTACGCCGGCGTTCAGCGAGGGAAGGGTTAGTCTGAAATCCAAGGTAGCCGATTCCGTTCGCACCGAAGGTTCCACGGGAGGGAGATAAACCCCGACATCCGGGAGCTGCGTATTCCGGAACAGAGTGGCCTGCGAGATGCCAGTCCGATCGGGTTGGAATGCTCCTTGGGGGAGGGTAGTCAGAGCGCTGCCGGTGAAACCTCGATTGGTGGTTGGGTAATCGAGAATGGGCGACGGGCTGCTGGTATGAAATTTTGGCTGCTGGCCGCGGAGAACCGACGGCGAAAGAAGGAGGAAAAACACGCCGATTGCCTTGGCGGCGAAGGCCATCTGTAGGAAAATCGGATTTTTCTTGGCTGGCCGCCGGACGGCGGCTGGCCCCTTCGGGTGCGCGCGTCTCAATCGGTGAGATCTCCAGTGGGGCCGACACTCCTCAGCCGTTTCGCGGCGCGATCCTTGTTAATCTTCATCAGAAAGACCTGCGGAAGGTCTTCTCGCCGAATTGAAAATGGCAAATAGGCCAGCAATCCCAAGAGCGGTACGGAGGCCACGATCCAGATCCACAAACGGCGTTGACGCGCGCTAAACCCTTGCGAATTGATGCTGATAGTCGCGCAATAAACCATGGCCATCCAGATCAACAGCAAAGACAAAAAGACTTGACTGTTGAATTTGGCAGCTTCGAGGCTGAATCTGTTCAGGATCTCACTCATGAATATGGGGAAGGAATTCGCGGAGTTGCGTAGCGCTACTGCCGCCGAGGCGGAGCTGACTCTTTTTGCGCTGAAATTGGGCTGATTGGCAAGATAAAGTCATCCGTGTAGCAATTTCCGGGTCCGGCAGCGTAAAAACACTGAGAAAGATATCCCAAAAACTTGTTGACCTTGGCCGGTGGGCTTTGGTCTAGTAGTTCCAAAGCAGGTCAAAACTACTTCTTGCCCCCCCATACTGATTTCCCCGATCCGAAGAGTCTGTGCGTATAATATTATGAAAACCGTTCCTGTGCTCGCTGCTGTCCATGGTTTGATTCGTAAAAGCCTGCCCTTCTGGGCGCTTCCCGCGTTGTTGAGCTTTTCGCACGTCGATTCGGTCCGTGCCCAAGGTTATTATTACCCAGTATATACCCCGGCGACGACCACCTCGGCTCCGGTTTATAATTTCCAGCCCTATGCTGGCATTCCTGAGTACGCCGCCTTGGATGGGGAGGTCCGGAACGCCGCCGCCGCCTTGCCGACGCCGCAGTTGATGTCGATTTACATTCCGACTCCGGCTGGTTACTCGCCACCGACGGCTGCGGTGTTTGAAGCGGCGTTGAATCGCAGTGTATCGGCCTTGGTCAATGATGGCATTCCGGGGGTTACCTTGCAGTCGCTGGTACTCGCTGCGACCCAGTACATGCCGGCGGATCGTGTTGCCCTTGGCAACCAGGTATCCAGGGCGATTGTCACGAAATATGCGGCGGATCCGGCTACGGCCAGCAGCCTGCTAACCTCGGTGGTTGATGCGCTGGCCTTGTCTCAGCCGACCTTGGCGGTGGCCACGATTCAAGGGATGTTGGGAACGGATGCGACCGGTAAGACTGCAGTCGGCTCGGTGGCGTTTAATACCGCCGGGGCTCATGTGATTGCCGACATTGTTGCCGAGACCATTGCCGCGATTTCGACGGATACCGCAGGAATTAATTCCGTGCTCGGTACTGGGGTGGGTGCGATCTCTGCCGCGAATCTTTCCGCGGTCCAAAAGAGTGCAGCCGTCATCGACTCCAGCAACGGACTGGTGCAAATCGTCTTAAGTTCCTCGGGCGCGCAAAACAATCAGGCCAACGTGGCCACCATCGTTAAGAACCTTTTGTCGACGGTTGCTATTAGTTTGGTGCCTCCCACCGCGCCGGCGTTGCCGGTTTCCAATCCGGGTTCGTCCATCGGCCAGATCTTGGGTGCTGCCGTGAATGCGCTTCAGTTTGTCCCTCCGACCAACACCGCCCAAGACACGCTTGATCGATACAATTTGATTGCTTTGACGGATGGTGCACTCTCTGCCCAAGGTGCCTCGAATGCGGCCGGTATCCGCGATTATCTCAATTCGAATGCGATCGTCGGCACCACCTATCTGGGAGTCGCGTATTCATCCTACACCACTGCGGTGGCCAATGGCTATCTCAACGGGACGACGGCGGCAGGCTTCTCCTCCTACCTCGCCGGGACGGCCCCGGGGTATGCGGCGCCCTCGGCCTCTGCCATTGCGGCAGCGGCTTCCGGAGCGGTCACGAAAAACGCCGGTCTGATTGGAAGCTTTGTCCAGGCTGCGCTCACCGCCGCGCCCACCACGCAAACGAGGGACGTTGTATTTGCTTCCGTTCTGGCGAGCCCGACTTCGGTGAATAATGCGATTGTCGGCGCCATCAACCCCACCGGTGGTCCCGGTGGAATTCCTGCTCCATACGGTGGTGGGTCCTTTTTGGACGTCGCGTGGGGCATTTACCAAGCCGGTCCGAACACCTCGGCCATCGGCTCGATTCAATTGCTCATCGGGCGGGCGGGAACTCTGGCTGCCAGTGGTCCCATCTTCACCAGCACTCTCGACGCGGTGACGAAACTCGTTGCCGGTGCGGTGGGAGGAGCGGATGCCGGCGGAAAAGCGGGCATCATTGCCGATATCATTTACCAAGCGGCCAGTTCCACCAAAGGATCTGCAGTCGGCTACTCCGGCCCGGTGGCCCGGGCGGCCGCTGACGCCATTGCGGCCACACCCGACCTCGGGCCGGCGGCAAACTATATCGCGGTGGTCGCGGCTTTGGCTGGCAATGGCGGCGCCTATCGGCAGGCGATTCTCGATGCTACGGTCAATACGCCGGGCGTCATCGCGGACATCACCGCAGCGAATAATGGCGCTGACTTGGTTCAGTCCCTCCAGACAGACACGCAGCATCGGTTTTACAATACGTTGACCAAGTTCAGCGACGCTGCGGTCGCTGGTGCCAGCAGCGTGAATGCCGACTTGATTGGGGCGATTCTGGCGAACAATGGTGAGGCCGACGCCGCACTGGCCGTCGCCATCAAGGAAAGCGGTGTTAATCCCGCCGCGCTGACCGCGACTGCGATCGGGGTGAATACGCCTTTCAATGCCAACAGCGCGCAAGTTTTGACGGAAGTTTCCAAGATTGCCAGCATCGCCAAGACGAACTTGGGGGCAGGGGCATCGGTGCAGCTTTTCCCTTACATCGGCACGGAGACGATTGCCTATCCGTCACTGGTTCGGGATATCGCCATTGCCTGGACGGTCGTGGATCCGGATCATGCGCATTATGTGGCGACGGCGGTCGCCTTTGCCCAGCCCAACACCGCCAACACGACGGTTTCGGCAGTCTTCCAATATACCCAGATCACCAACGCGACGCCTCACTCTCAGGGAGGCATCCTGGGCAGCAAGGCCTTTCCAGGCACTCGCGGCACCGTCATTGATCAACCCGCTGCGGCTGCCGCGATTACCGCTGGCTATGTGACGGGTATCCTAGAATCGGACCAGACGTTCCGGTTTGGCGTTGCGACTTCTGCGATCAATGCAACGACGTTGACCAACCTGAAGAACGTCGTCGGCGCTGCAGTGGCCGCGTCCATCACCCAATCCGGGACCAATCTCCAAGGTCCGATTCCAGCTACCGGCAGTTCACAGGAGGTCTTCAATGCCACTTCCCCGGGATACTCGAATTATTTCCGTCAAAGCGATGGCACGAGCACAACCTCATTTTACACGACTGGCAACAATCGGCGTACTGTGGGTGCCGCCGGTGCTGTGACGGGTTTTGTCGCCCAGTTGACCTCCCAGAATGATAGCACGATCAGTGCGGTCACCGCGGCCGTCCTCACCCAGGCAGGAACCTCCGCCAAGGCGTACGGCTTGCAAATGGCGCAAGCCGCAGCTCAAGCGTTCGCCTGGGTTTCAGCTGGTCCCGCTCCTGGCGCCGTCTTTTCCTACAATTTCGCTATCCCGCTGGATAACGCAGCGCACCCTGATAATCCGGTCTGGGCGATTGCCAACGCCTTGTTCGCTGGTGGGGTTACCGGTGTGACGATGGCGCAGTTGGAAAACGCGGCCTTCTTTGGTATTACGGAAGCGAATAACGGCACCATTGGAGCCGGCGCTCTCGGCTTGAATGCCAAGGGCTTGACCGACGGCACGTTGGTCGTCGCCCCGGCGGGGAATCCCAAAGGTGATTTCTACATCCACGCCAGCGCTACTGGCGTTCCGGTGACGAACATCTTCAATCTGTAACCGTCGCGAAGTCTTCTAAAACGCCCCTGCGACAACCGTTGCAGGGGCGTTTTGTTTTGCTTGAATAAGCAGCCCACCCGCTCTTGCACCGGATATAGCCGGTAACTACCATCCCCTTCCTCCTGCTGAATTCGTGCGTTACCTTACCCTCACGCTCCTCGCGCTGTCGTTAGTCTGCATTCAAGTCATGATCGGCGGGGTGAGGCTGGTCTTTAGCTTGCCCGCTTACTTCCTTTTGGCCAGCGCTTCGCTGCTCACTTTTCTGGCCTTCAAAAAGCTGGCGCGTCCGCCGCTGCTCTGCGCCTTGACGGCATCGCTTCTGGCGGCGTGGGTGGTGGGACGCGCCCTTTCCTCCCCGGTGGTCTATCTCGCTCGCGCCGACCTATTCATGATTCTCGGGGCCGTGTTGGTGTATCTGCTGACGGTGATGCACCTCACCGCCACGCGGACGCGTCATATCCTGGTTGGCATCCTGCTCCTTTTCGCGCTGGTGCATGTCGCCATCGGCGCGATTCAATTCAAGCAGGGAGATGAGTTCATGCTGCTTCCCGGGATCATGCGCTCCCCGTACGGCTGGAGGGCGAGCGGCTTTTATATCTGCCCAAACCATCTGGCCGGCCTGTTGGAAATGCTGGCCATGCTGGCCGTGGGGCAGGCGTGCTGGGGAAGCAGCCGCCCCGCGATCAGGATCCTGGCGGGTTATTGCGCCCTGATGTGTCTGGCTGGGCTGGCCGTCACCGGCAGTCGTGGCGGCTATCTCTCGGTCGTCTTTGGACTCGGCGTATTTGCCATCCTGAGTCTGTGGGCCGTGAAACTCACCCGTCGCGGCGGCTTTTGGGTGATGTTCGCGGGTATCCTCGCCGGCGCCGTCGTCATTCTCGGCGGAGCGCTTTTTGTCATGTCGCAGAGCGAGACTATCTACACGCGACTGATGCAAGTGTATGACCCCTCGAACATGCGGCTGCTGATGTGGAAAGCGGCGGTGACGCAATATCATCTGGAGCCGCTGACCGGTACCGGCAGCGGCACGTACCTCTTCTACGGGCGGCAATTTCGTTCCCCCTTGGTGCAGAACGACCCGATGCACGTCCACAATGACTATCTGGAGCTATTGGCGGAATATGGCCTGATCGGGACAGTGCTGTGTGGTGCGTTCCTCCTCGTGCACCTTGTTTCCGGGATGGCCGGTTTGAGGAAGATTGTCCTCGAGCAGATTCGACCCGGCACTCCACGATTGAGCAACGATCTGGCATTGGATATCGGAGCGCTCGCGGCGATCGCGGCGCTACTGATGCATTCCGTGGTGGATTTCAACATGCACATTCCCGCCAATGCGCTGGTCGTGGCCTTCCTATTTGGGATATTGGCCCGCCCCATGGGGGATTCGGAGGGGGAGAGTGGCCAACCCGTCCAGGCCGCAGGCTGGTGGCGCTGGCTGGCCGCGGCGGTCGCAGTCGTCCTGCTGGGACTTTCGGCTCGATTGTTACCGGGCGAAATTCTCGCGGAGAAGGCCCGCGTAGCCTTGCGCGACGACCGTAATAGCGATGCTTTGGCATTGGCGAACCGCGGCCTTGCGTGGGAAAAGAAAAACCCCTTTCTCTATGGGTATCGCGGGGAGGCGGAGCATTTTCTCACCTTGAGCGCACCGGACGAAGTGGCAGCGCATATCTTGCACGAGGATGCGGCGACCGACTACGAGAGAGCCCTGAAACTCTTCCCGCAAGACACCGGCTTGCTTTTGAAGGAGGCGCAAATTCTGGATTTGATGGGACGCTATGCCGACGCCGAGGACGTCTTCCAGCGACTGTTCAAGTGCGATCCCCTGTTCGGAAACGTTTACGCCTTCTACGGCTTGCATTGGCAGTTGCAGAAACGGATGAAGGCGGCCGAACTCTGCTTCCGGGTCGCGAAGAAACTGGGTGAGACGGAGATTTCTCCCAAGAGCCTGCAAAACCTCGAGCAGCTCAAGGCGGACCCGATGGCGCAGACCTTATTCTCTCACTTTACCGAGCCGCAATTGAATCTGCCCGCGGAGTGGATCCTGAGCGAGCCATGAACGAGCCGGCATCCCTCCCGGACCAGGGGCAACCCGCAGCGTCGACTGGAGCCCGCGAGGATCAGGTTCTCTTCCAAGTCACTTCCGGCACGCTGGCCCGTGCCTTGCATTGGTTTCGCCGCGCTCTGGGGTGGCTCACCGCCGGATACGTGATCGGCCTGCTGGCCCTGCTGATCGGCTTGGAATGGTGGGGTGAGCGGAGCTGGATCTTCAGTGTGTTGCTCTATGCGCCGATCCAGACATGCCTTCTTCCTCTCGCCGCGCTCACGCCGGTCTGCCTTCTCTTCCGATGGCGGTTGATCCTCTGGCATTTCGGCGCCGCCATCATTTTGGTCTTCGGATTCATGACCTTCCGCTGGTCATCCGTTCCGCCGGTTACCGGGTCAGAATTGAAGGCAGTGACTTTTAATTGCGGTGAGAGCAATCGCCCTCAGTTCATTTCATTTCTCGAAGCGGAAAAGCCCGATCTGATTATCCTGCAAGACGCGCGGAACTCCGGCGCAAATCTCGTGATGAAGTTTCCGGGGATGTATTCGAGTGATTTGGGACAATTCGCTTTCGTGAGCAAATTTCCCATCCAAAAGGCCTCTCTGGTGGAGAGCGTGAAGTCGCAGGGCGCACCGGTGGCCGCCCGCTGCGAGATCGTGTTTCAAGGTCGCACGACCGCTGTCTATAGCGTCCATTTGCCCACGCCCCGGGACCAACTCTCCCGCTTCATCGGGGGACGGCGCGTGTTGGGCGATCTCGTAGGATCCAGACATCGCGCTCCGGCGTACGGGGATTATCGGGAATGGATTCAGGAACGGATCCGCCTGGCGCAGGCGCTGGCGGCCGTCCTGGCGGAGGAAAAAGAACCGATGATCGTCGGAGGCGATTTCAATACGCCCGACCACGGCCATATCTACCACCTGTTGGCCGGTGGAATGACCGATGCCTTTGCGCATGCCGGACGTGGCTGGGGGCTGACCTTTCCGGGCTCCACGCACAATCCGATTTCCTTCTTTGGACCGTGGCTGCGCATCGACTACTTCTTCGTCGGCCGAGGCTGGCGGGTCACGGAATGCCGCCCTGAGCCGGGTAACAAGTCGCAGCACAAGGCGGTCTTCGCGCGCTTTGAGCCGCAACCCACGGGCTAATGCCAAATTTTTGTCATGTTTAAAAGCGCTCGCCCTTGGGTCGTCAGTCTCATCGTTCTCGTTCTCGCCTTCGATCTCGCCTTTTTTTGGCAGTGGAGCTTCGGGGCCTACAAAAGCGAATTTGGAGGTCATCCCGACGAAGCCGCGCACGTCGTCACGGGTCTATTCATTCGCGACGCGTTGGTCGAGGCGGGGCATTATGCCGCCGGCGGCTTCCATGGCTCGCCGATCCGCATCGGCAAAGAGTTTGCCGAACGCTACTACACGCACTATCCGAAAATCGGCTTGGGAGTCTGGCCGCCTTTTTTCTATGTCGTCCAGTCGGCGTGGACCTTGCCCCTCGGCGCATCGCGCACCTCGCTACTGTTTCTATTGTGCTCCCTGGCGGCGATTCTTGCGTGGCTGGAATTCCGTGTCTTGCGTGAAGAATTCGGGATCTGGCTCGCGGCGGCTTGTGCCGCGGTGTTGATCTCCCTGCCGCTGGTACGCAGTTATTATGGAATGGTCATGGCGGAAACGCTCAGCGCCGTGCTCATGTTTGCGGCGATCGTGGCCTTCGGCGATTTTCTGGACCGGGAGAAACGGTCCGATGCGATCTGGTTTGGGGTGCTCGCGGCGCTGGCCATTCTCACGAAGGGAACCGGCCTGGCTCTGGCGCTGGCCGCACCGTTGGCGTTGGTTTTCGCCCGGCGGCTGTCCTTGCTCAAGCGTCCCGCACTGTGGCTGGCGGTATTCATCGTCCTCGTGGTCGCGGGGCCATGGACGTGGAAGACACGCGACTTGGGCAAAGGCGGATGGCTGCAGCCCAACCCCTCCTGGAGTTTCACTCTCGAGGCTCTGCCGTATTATGCGGGAAAATTTGGCCTGGGTCTGGGTGCTGTGCTGTTGCTGCTCTTTGGCGTGGGGGTGGTGGTCAAAATCCGCCGTGGATCCCCGCAGCAGGGCCGATGGACGGCGGCCGGAGCGTTGATCCTGTCTGTGCTTATCTTCCAATCCATCGCGCCGGTGGGGCTCGAAGCGCGGCATCTCATTCCTGCCCTGCCCGCCGCGTTGATGTTTGCGGCGGCGGGATTCAATTTCATCGCCGGGAAACTGGCCGATGGCCGCCGCGTCGCGGGGCTGTCCGTGCTTGTTCTGGCGGGAATGTTTCTCACAATTTTACCGATCACCACCAAAGGATCCTCCGGCTTTGCTCCTCTCGCTCAACAGATGCTGGCCGAAGCTTCGCCCGACGAGGTGGCGCTCGTTTCGTCCGATGCGACGGGGGAGGGAATGTTCATCGCCGAGGTCGCCCTGCACGAGTCCCGTCCCGGGCACGTGATCCAGCGGGCGAGCAAATCCCTGGCCAGCAGCACGTGGAGCGGCAGCGGCTATGTCCCGGCATTCGACAAGGAGGAGGACATCCTCCATTTTCTCGCCAGCGGCAAGATTCGTTACCTGATCCTCGACGATGCGGTGCCGGACGACAAACGTCGCGAGCATCACGATCAACTCAAGCGATTGGTCGCGACGTATCCTGATCGCTTTTCGATGATCGGCGAATCCGACGTCTGGCGCCGCGGCACGCGCCAGCCGATCACCGCCAAACTTTACCTGATCTCCCCGAAGAATTGATTGTTTGCCCCTGATAATTTGGAACATTGTTCCCCTTCCGCGTGATGTCTCCCACACCCACCTTTCGCAAACTTTCCATTCTCGTTGCGGCCTACAACGAAGAAGAGACGCTGGCGGATTGCCTGCAGGCGGTGCGCGCGGTGACTTTACCGGCGGGGTTGGAGCGGGAGATCGTGGTGGTGAACGACGGGTCGCGCGATCGCACGTGGGAAATTGCCCAGCAACTGGCCGCGGACTATCCGGATGTGCGCGTTTTTCAGCAGCCCCAGAACATGGGCAAGGGTGCGGCTCTGCGCCGGGCGATCCAGGAGATGAGCGGCGACCTGGTGATTTTCCAGGATGCCGACCTGGAATACGAGCCCCAGGATTATCCACGGATGCTGCGGCCGATTCTCGAAGGGAAAGCGGAGGTCGTTTTCGGCAGCCGCTTTACGGGGGAAGAGCGCAAGGTGCTCTATTTCTGGCACACGCTGGCGAATCGCTTTTTGACGCTGCTCTCGAACATGCTCAATGACACGAACTTCACCGATATGGAGACGTGCTACAAAGCGTTCACCGCCGCCTCGCTGCGGGCGATTCCGCTGGAATCGGACCGCTTCGGCATCGAGCCGGAAATTGCCGCCAAAGTGGCGCGCAATCGCCTGCGCATGTTTGAGGTGCCGATCAACTACAATGGCCGGAGCTATGACGAGGGAAAGAAAATCACCTGGCGCGATGGACTGGCCGCGCTGTGGTTCATCTTCAAGTATCGCTTCTCGAGCAACTATTCCGACGCGGGAAAAGTGACGCTTGATGCGCTGGAGCAGGCGCCGCAATTCAATCTGTGGATGTACGAGAGCGTGAAGCCGTGGCTGGGCGACCGGGTTGCGGAACTCGGAGTGGGGCGGGGGAACCTGAGCAGGCATATCCGGCTGCACGGACAGGTTTTGCTGACCGATTATCGCATCGACTATCTGACCGAATTGAAGGGCAAGTGGGCGACACAGAAAAATCTCCAGATCGGGAAACTCGATATGACAGAGCGCGGGGACTACGAGCAGTTGCGCGCTTTTGCACCCGACAGCGTGGTCTTTCTCAACGTGCTGGAGCACTTGGAAGATGATCGCGCGGTCTTGCGCAATTTATTTGAGACCGTACCCGCCGGCTGCCGCATCGTGGTGCTCGTGCCGTATAACATGAAGCTCTACAGCGAATTCGACAAGGCACTCGGGCATTTCCGGCGCTATGCGAAAGGCGAACTCGAGGGGAAAATGAACGAGGCCGGGCTGGAAGTGGAGAAGCAATTTTTTTTCAACAAAGTCGGCGTGTGGGCGTGGTACGTGGCGAACACCCTGGGAGGGCAGAAAGCGCTCAAACCCTGGCAGTTGCGGATCTACGGGATTCTGACGCCGATCTTTCGGGTGCTCGATGGGATACTGCCCACGAGCGGGCTTTCCACGGTGGTCATCGGGCGAAAGGCGGCCGCGACGTCGGCGCCGCCCAGCGATCCGGCCAGCCAGGTGGCGGAGCAACTCAGCACTTCTTCCCGATGATCGACTCTTGCCGGCCGTTCGTCTTTTCCGCCAATGTCCGCTGATCCCGCGGCGCTGGGCGAGCGCGTCATCCGCCCGCAGCGGGGAATGATCTCCGTCAATTTCGCCGAGCTTTGGCGCTATCGCGAATTGTTCGGTTTCCTAGCCTGGCGTGACATCTTGCTGCGCTACAAGCAGACCTATCTCGGGGTGACGTGGGTCGTGCTGCAACCGGTGTTGACGATGCTGGTCTTCACCGTGCTCTTCGGGCGTTTCGCGAAGTTTCCCTCGCACGGCGCGCCTTACGAGATTCTGACTTTCGCGGGTTTGCTGCCGTGGCAGTTCTTTGCCAACACCCTGGCGGAGAGTAGCAACTCGATGGTCGCCTCGGCGCGGATCATCTCGCGGGTGTATTTTCCGCGGCTCATCATTCCGGCGAGCGTGGTGTGCAGTGGCTTTGTCGAGGCGGGGATTTCCTTTATTGTGCTGCTTATCCTCATGCTCATTTTTGGGGTGGCCGTGCGGATCCAACTGCTGCTGTTGCCGGTGTTCTTGCTAATGACATTCTTTGTGACCTTCGCGGCTGGGGCCTGGTTCAGCGCGCTGAACGTGAAGTATCGCGATGTCCGTTACATCGTTCCCTTCATCACGCGGCTGGGCATGTATGTGACTCCGGTCGGCTTTGTCTGGACCGATGTGGTGCCGGAGCGCTGGTGGATGTGGTTTTGCCTCAATCCGCTGGTTGCCGTTATCGATGGCTTTCGGTGGTGCATCCTCGGGCCGCAATTCACGCCCTACTGGCCGGGCTTTGCGCTGAGCCTGGGGGTGGGTCTTGTTTTGCTGGTGACGGGACTCGTCTATTTTCGGAACACCGAAAAAACCTTCGCGGATATCGTCTGACGATGGCTGTCATTTCCGTTCGACAACTGGGCAAGGAATATCGGCTGGGGACGCAGGTGCACGACACCCTGCGGGATCAGATCACGGCGTTGTTTCGCGGTCGAAAGAAGCAGCCGGCGGAGAAATTCTGGGCTTTGCGTGATGTGAGTTTCGACGTCGAGCAAGGCGATTGCGTCGGCATTATCGGCCGCAATGGCGCGGGCAAATCGACCCTGCTGAAAATTCTCAGCCAGATCACCGAGCCGACCGAGGGGGAGATTCGGATCAGGGGGCGCATCGCCAGTTTACTCGAAGTCGGCACGGGGTTTCATCCCGAGTTAACGGGGCGGGAGAACACCTTCCTAAACGGAGCGATTCTCGGGATGACGCGGGCGGAGATTACGCGAAAGTTTGATGAGATTGCCGCCTTTGCGGAGATGGACACTTTTCTGGATACGCCGGTGAAGCATTATTCCAGCGGCATGACGACGCGGCTCGCGTTTGCGGTCGCGGCCCATCTCGATCCGGAGATTTTGATTATCGACGAAGTGCTCGCCGTCGGGGATGCGGCCTTTCAAAAAAAATGCATCGGGCGCATGACGGAGGTCGCACGGGCCGGGCGGACGGTGCTTTTTGTGAGTCACAATATGTCGGCGGTTACGGCCTTCTGTTCCCGCGGGTTGTATTTGGAGCGGGGACAGTTGAAGGCTGTTGGTCCGATGCGGGAGATTTCCGAGACTTACCTGGCCGATGCTTTTTCCAGCAAAGGGCAGTTCGAATTTCGACGGGGCAAGGTGCGCGGGAGCGGGCGAATTTGGTTCACTTCGCTGAACATCGGGCCGGGGACGGCCAATGCGTCTCTCGTCTGCGGCGACGAGATGACATTTCGTTTTACCTATAAAGCCGTTACGGAGGGAATTCCGGCCCGCTTCTTGATCAACATCCATGATCAACAGCAGGTGCGGTTGCTGGTGATCGATAGTCATACGGACGACAGTTTCCCGTACCTTTGCCCTTCGACGGGGAGCATCACGGTGAAAATACCCTCCGATGTGTCGCTGGTGCCGGGCCGCTATTCCATTGAATTGATGGCGTTGACCTCCGACGAGGTGGCCGATCACATACCGGGGGCCTTGGATTTTGAGGTTCATGACGGTGACTTTTTTGGCAATGGTCGCCGGGCACACCAACCCGCTGCCTTCCTGACCAAGAGTGCCTGGTCACTCGACGTCTCCGGCGAGCCGTGAGCAAATTGTCCGCCCGCATGAATTTCATCACTTGTCTCGCCAGTCTGGAACACCGTTTGGGAGGTGGAGGCGAACCGGAGTCCCGGGCGAAACGTCTCTCGATCGCCGGCCTCTGGGTATCAGGGGTGGTGGCTCTTGCGGTGATGATTTGGCTGACGGGCTTTCCCGTCATGTGGGAGAAACTTAACGATGTGCTAGTGCTTTTGGATGGCGGCTGGCGCGTTTGGAACGGACAAGTTCCGCATCGTGATTTCTATTCGGTGATCGGTCCCTATCCATTGGGTGTTTTCGCTCTCGGATTTGCGCTGCGTGGTTCCGACGTTTCGGGATTGCCGCTGGCCTTGCTGTGCGTCGGGGTCGTCATGTCGGCCATATCATGGCGCGCCACGCAAGGGCGACTGACGCTGTGGTGGAGGCTGGCCGTCGCGTTCCAAACCCTGCTTTTGCCGGTCGCTGTCACCTTCCTGGGTGGTGGGACCGATATCGGTGGCGGCGAAGGGCCTCCGTTCGGATTCGCTTTTCACACGAGTTACGCGATGCAATACAACCGCATGGGTTGGGCGGCACTCTTGAATCAGATGCTGATCATGCTTCTTCCTCGCAGGAGCGCCGAAACGACCCGGCAGATGGTCGGGGATGCGGTTCTCGCGGGGATGATGGTGGCGCTTTGTGTCTTCTGCAAAATCAACTTCTTGTTGGGCACGGGTTTCCTGTGCGTGTGGTGGCTGTATAGCAGCGAGCAGCGGGCGAGGCGTGCCGCCGCTTTGCTGGCAGGCTTTCTTTTGATTAGCGTTCTCCTTGCGATCAAGCCCGGTGGGGTTCTCGCGTATTTTGTGGATCAATGGCGTCTTCTTCATGTGAGCCGCACGGAGTCTCACGTGCAGAGTCTGCTCGTGCGCTTGCGGGCAAACTGGTCCTGGCTCCTGATCTTGGTGGGCGGCCATATTTCGCTGCTGGTGGAATGCAAACGAAGGCAAGCCTCGGTGCAGGTCGGATGGGGATGGTTGCCGATGAATTTCTTCGTTGCACTGGGAGTCAGTTTGTTCGTCACGACATTTAACACCCAGCGCGGCGAGGTGCCGGGCTTCCTGGTCGCGGGCTTGATCACGGTGGAGATGGCTCTTCGCGCCATGGCGCAGGATCCGATGGGCGCTGCACCGGAAAAGAGGGAAGCGCTTTTGACAAAATGCCTCGTGGCCAAGGCGCTCTGCGCGGTTTTTGTGATGTCGGGAATTTGCTACGACTGGGGAAGTCTTGCTTATGCCGCGCTTTGGAAAATACGAAAGCCCGATTGGGCGAAGGAATCCGAGCGACTGCCGGGCATGCTCTCCGTGATTCCTATTCCGGTTTATTTCAACGAACCGACCGAAAACAGCGAGGTGGACAAGGCGATTACGCGGCGGCGCAGTGGTCCGTGGGCGAACACCGGAACAGACAATTTCATGACATCGCGTCAAACGGCTCGCTGGGTGGAGGACGGGATGGAATTGCTGGCGAAGAACGCTGGCCCGGCCGATCGCATCTTTGTCGCGGCATGGTTTAACCCCTTCAATCTGGGCCTGCGCATCCCGCCCGCGAGCGGAGGTGGGATGCACTGGGATTACGACCGGGTTGTCGATACGCACATTCACCCGGACGTGCAGCGGACGCTGTCCGAGGTGACTATATTCATGGTTCCCAAGCGAGCCGACTGGCTGGAGCAACGTGAATACATGGTCCGGATGTATGGCCAAGGCTTGGGAACGGATTTTCATGCTGTTGGCGAAAGCACATTCTGGGTATGCTGGAAACGATGACACTGCCAGGCGCCCCGAGGACCTCTGCGACCGAGGATTACCATGCGACGTGTCGCTGGGCTTGATAGCATCCGGTTTGTTTGTGCGCTGATCGTCGTCTTCTATCATAAGTCGAACCCCTTTCGCGTTTTTTCCTCAGCGAAGGATACCCACTTCGGTCGAATACTCATCGAGTTGTACTCCTCCGGGTTCAACGGGCAGGCCGCGGTGATCACGTTCTTTCTGATTTCGGGATTTTGCATCCACTATCCCTACGCGTCAGGACGTCGCTTTACGGCGATGCCGTTCCTGCTGGCCCGGTTGGTCCGCATTGGTATTCCCGTGGTCGGCTATTTGATTCTCCTGCGCGTGACCCAGCGGACAGAGAACCTGACGGCGTTGCTGTGGAGCATCTATTGCGAGATGATTTACTACGCGCTCTACCCGGTCTTGCGCGCGTCTTTCGCAAAGACTTCCGTGCTCACGATCCTCCTCCTATCCTATGTTGCAGCAGCTTTGGTCACCATGGTCAAATTGGACAGTGCCATGAATTTTTTCAGTGCGGGAAACCTGACCTGGCTGGTCGGATTGCCGTGCTGGTTATTGGGCTGCCACCTGGCGGAGCAAATTTCCCGATCGAAGGAGAATGAAGAACCTGGAGCACTCGTCGTGTGGAGTTATCGCGCCGGGGCAGCCGGCCTCGCATTCGCTGCGCAATATGCGATGCGCAACTACGGAGTCGCCTTCCTCATTTCCCTGCAAATCTTTGCCCTCTACGCCTATCTCTGGATTCGGTGCGAGATCGCGTGGCATCGAACCAAGCCCGCGAATCGGCTCCTCGAATGGTTCGGTGGTGCGGCGTATTCCATGTATTTGACGCATCTATTGACGCGGTTTGTTTGGGACGACTTCTTCGGAAAAACGAAGTTCTGGATGTGGGCAGGGGAGATCGGTTGCGCCCTTTTGGTAGGCGTTGTTTTCTACGCGTTGGTCGAAATGCCATCTCATTCGCTGGCCCGAAGGATTTCCCGCCGGGCGAGAGAAAACGCCGGATTCATTCCTGCGGATGGGCCACCGAACGGGGGATAGAGCGCAATTTGGATTCGCCTCGTGATTCAGTGAGTTGTTCCGGCCGGGCTGGATGGAACCTGCGGCGCGCGGCTGGCCTCCGAGTCACTCTTTCGGAACCGATAAATCGCGCCTTCCTTCGTGCGCTGCTGCACGGCCAGCGGCAGGAGCTTCAGTAGCTCCTTTTCGTTGAACTGGTGGCGGCGGCTCAAGGTCGGGGGCTCGGTTTCTGGCGGTGCTTTCAGGCCCTCTTCAAAAAAATAAACGAGCAGAGCATGGCCGCTTTGCAATTGTTCCGTCACGCGAGTGAGATCCTCTGGCAACTGGGCATTCGGCAGAAGCGTCATGGGGTTCTCTTTAAACGGCAGCGGAACTGCCCGGCGATCGAGGGCGCCTTCGATCGCCTCGGGCTTATTGGAGTAGAGAATGATCGAGGCGGGTATCGAACGCAGGCTGGTCACCAGTGCGCACTTTTGAAAATAGACGCTGTGGAATCCTCGACCCTCGCGTCTCGTGAATTCGATCGCATTGGTCGCGCGGCCGGTGGAAACGAGCAGAAACACCGCGGCGACCGCGCCGGCCAGCCATCGGCCGCCAGTGGTCGCCAGCAAGGATCCGGAGATTTCCGCAATGGAAGGCGGCAGCAGCAGCAGCACGATGAGTTGGACAGGTGCGAGCAGGCGGTAATCCAAAGGAGTGTTGAAGTGCAGAAGCGAAATCGCAATGAAGAGATGGGCGGTGTAAAGCAGCAGAAAGACGAGCGCTGTTCCAAAGGCCAGCCGCGCAGACCGGGACTCTGCGCGATCCGCGCCCGGATTTCCACGAAACACGGATCGCGCGGCGGCGGCAATCAACACGGCAACGACGAGCGCGACGACGGCACCCGTTCCCACGTTGGCGAAGCGATCCGGCAGGAACCAGGAGGGGATGGTCGAGAAGGCCTCGGTGATGTGACTTTTGGATATCAAATGGAATCCGAACGAGCGGTGCGCCGCGGAGCCTGAACTGAGGCGGTTATGCAAAAAGAGCGCCCCGACCAGCAAGAGGGAAGGCGCGGCGACGACGGCGGCGGCTTTCACGCGCGCTAACATCCTGCCGGGAAACCAGAGGAGCGGACAGGCGATACCCGCGCCGATCCACACGACCCCCGAGTAACGCGTGAGTGCACTGATGCCGAACAGCGCGCCGGCGAGGGCGAGCATCGGCTGCGACCGGCGCTCCAAGCCACGGAGAAGCGCGAGTTGCCCGCACAGACCCACCAGCAGGAACAGCCCCTCGGACAAAGCGCTGGCGTAGAGGGTGCCGAGATTATTCGTGGCCAGCACCAGGGCCGTGATCACGGCCACGGCTGCAGACTGCCGGCGTATTCCCCAGGCAAATGCGCCCGCGGCGAAGACGGTGCCGGCAAACAGCGCCACTTGTTCCCATCGCGCGGCCTCCCAGGTATCGTGGAAGACGAACATCGCCGCCGCCAGGGTAAGTGAGTAAAACGGTGGAAAATGCGTGATCGGGATTCCGTCGACGACGAACCCAAGTCCATGGCGCAGACTTTTCGCGCCGTTGATGTAAGTCAATTCGTCGCCGCCGGTGACGGTCAGCCCGTGGGGTGTTAATAAGAATAGGAAGATGGCTCCGATCCCCGCTGCACCAAGCAGAGGCCAGAAAGGAAATTGCTTGTGCATTGGTAGCTGTCTTTACCGATCACGTGGACGCCATTCAAGAGAACGCTGGGGCTGATTGTCGAATGTCACCCTTGTTTTGCTTTTTTATGGATCTCCCGAATTGAAACAAAGCGAGGGCGTTGGGAGCAGGGAATTTTTGGAGCGTCCGCGGGTGCTCCCTTGTCGGGGGTGAAATTGCTCTATAGATTCCCGCCGCATGTATCTGCGCTACCTCACGCGACGCCATCCTTATGTTACCTGAGAAGATGGCCACTCGCTTGATCGAGGCGATCGTCTGGCGGCGGGAGCGGACCATGGAACCGATGCGGCGGTGGCTGACCGAGCGTGGTCCCGCGGGAGCGATTCATGGACGATGGCCCTGGCCGTTGCGCAAGCCGTACGAACGGTCCCATCTGCGGGTGTACTCGGTCGGCGGTGGGCTGGGCGACGAACTGATGTGCACGCCTGTCTTCCGGGAGATCCGGCGTCGCAATCCGCAGTGCCATTTGACGTTTATCGCGCGCCGCCCGGATTTGTTCCGGGACCATCCCGCCTTGAGCGCGGTCGAGCCTTTCGAAAAGAGCGCGCTGTTGCGGGCCGTGCCGTTGACGTACGGCTGGGTCATACCGCCCAAGCGGCCGTTGATTACCTTGCTCGGTGAGTGCGTGGGTTTTTCCTTTTTCGACAACCAACTGGATCCACCGCAGATCGATCCCAGCGCGGAGATTCAGCGGCGGGTTGCGGCCATCTCCCGCCCGGTGGTGGTGATCCAGCCCCTCGCCAGTCGGTGGACGCCCAACAAAGTCTGGCCCAAAGAATTGTGGCGTGAATTGATTCGCGGGCTGCTCCCTGATTTTGACGTCATCGAGGCTGGGACCGAAGCCCTCTTTGGGCAGGATGATTTTGGTCCGGGATTTCATACGTGGGCGGGAACGACTTCCCTGGCGGATTTTGTCTGGACGGTGAGCCAGGCCACGGTCTTTGTCGGGCCGCCCTCGGGGGGGATGCACCTGGCCAACGCTTTTCGGGTGCCCAGTGTTATTTTGCACGGCGGGTACGAGTCTCCGGATGGCTATCACTTCCCCCGGACCCGGGTTTTTTACCGGGCGGTTCCGTGTGCGCCATGCTGGTTGCGGGAAGATTGTCCGTATGAATTGAAATGCATGAGGATGATTGCGGTCAGCGATGTGGAGGCCGCCATCCGGGCCTCGGCGAGTGAACCGCGAACCGGTGTGGTGCGGGTGGGTGAGATTCCGCCCTCGCCCCCCCCGGAAACGTCGACCAGGCGTTTCGAAGCGCTGCCCGCGCGGCCGCGTACTTTTCGCGACAGTACCCAGCCGCTGCTCGAGGCGTTTTTGCGTCCGGTCTATTCGGGGATCGGCAGCATTATCGTCCTGCACCGGATTGTGCGGTTCGGGGAGACATCCCAGCAGCCGAGCAACCGCGCGCTGGAAATCACCGTCGACGATCTGCGCGCGATTCTCGAATGGATCTGGCGGGTGGGTCTCGAACCGGTGGCGCTCGACGAGGTGCCGGCACGGCTCGCGCAGCCGCTCCCCAAGAAGTTCATCTCGATCACCCTGGACGATGGCTACCGCGACAATTTGCTGCATGCGTTGCCGCTGTTTCAGGAGTTCGAGATTCCATTCACGGTCAACATTGCCACGGGATTCCCTTCGCGGACGGCGAGCGCCTGGTGGCATGAGATCGAGGTCATGACGGCCTCGACCGAGACGCTCCGGTTCACGTGGGCGGGAACCCATTACAAGTTGCCTTGCGACTCGACAGCCGCCCGGCAGCGGACTTTTGAGCAGTTGGCCAGCTTGATTCGGCAGCAAGGCCGCGGGGACCGCGAGGCACTGCTGGCGACGCTGGGCGAGGCCACCGGGCATGATCCGATGAAGGAAACCAGCCGGCTGATGATGACCTGGGACGAAGTGCGCACGCTGGCCGCCGATCCGCTGGCCACGATCGGCGCGCATACGGTAGGTCATCACAGCCTGAATCGACTGACCGACCCGGAAGTGCGGGCGGAGATGCTCGACTCCAAGCTCGAAATCGAAGCAGAGCTCAAACGGGAGGTCCGGCATTTCGCCTATCCTTTCGGGGGACGCAGCGCAGTGAATGAGCGTGAGTTTGAAATCGCCCGCACGTGTGGCTTTGCGACGATGCTGACGACGCGCATGGCCAATCTGTTTCCCGAGCACGGTGAGTTGCTCGATCGCCTGCCACGGCTGGGCATGAGTGGCAATTATCCCGTGGTGAGCAATCTCAGCGCGCAGGAAAGCGGTCTCGCCTCGGCGTGGCATTGGAAGTTTCGACGGTTGGTGACGACATGAGCGCCGCGCCTTCGCGCGTCCCGGGCGCTCCGGCGCGCCAGCGCGTCGTGGTCGCGCGGGAATTGACGCCGGCGGAGGTGGCGGCCTGGTCGGTTTTGCAGAAGGCCGATCCATCGTTAGCCAGTCCCTTTTTTCGTCCCGAGTTTACGATGGCCGTCGCGGGCTCTCGGGAAGATGCCCGGGTGGCGATCATGGAAGATGATGAGGGCGTGGCCGGCTTCTTTCCCTTTGAGGCCGGGCAGGATGGAGTCGGCCGTCCCATGGGCGGGCTGTTGTCGGACTACCAGGGAATGATCGGGCGGGTGGGATTGCAATGGGATGCCGTGAAGTTGGTTCAGCGCTGCGGGCTCCGGTCGTGGCGCTTCGATCATTTGCTGGCGGAGCAGAAAGCGTTTGCCCCCTTTCATCGCGTGACGATGTCGTCGCCGGTGATGGATTTGTCGGATGGCTATGCCGCCTACGTTGCGGCGCGCCAGGGCGCCGGCACGGAGCAGATCAAGAAAGCCTTGGGCTTGCGCCGCAAACTGGAGCGCGAAGCGGGCGTGGTGCGAATTGAAACGCAGGCCGCCGATCCCGCGCTGCTCCAGCAGCTCATGCACTGGAAATCGGCCCAGTATCTGGCCTCGGGCAAGACGGATATTTTTGCGCTGTCGTGGGTGGTGCAAGTGATTGAACGGATGCAGGCGACTCGGGGTGCGGATTTCGCGGGAATGCTCTCGGTGCTCTTTGCCGGGGACCGGCCGGTGGCGGCGCACATGGGGCTGCGCTCGCAGACGACCTGGCACTACTGGCTGCCGGCCTACGATCCCGCCTTTGCCCGCTATTCTCCCGGCATCTTGCTCCTGCTCGGCATGGCCGAAGGCGCATCCGACTTGGGCTTGCGGATGATCGACCTCGGCAACGGCAGCACCTTCTACAAAAGCCGGCTGATGAACCACGAGATCGCCATCGCCGAGGGCGAAGTGCCCGCGTCGCCCTTTCGGGCGGGCCTGATGTCACTCCGCAATCGGGCCAAAGCCTGGGCGCGCCACAGCCCGATTTTACAACCCGTCCGCCAACTCCGCACGCTGGCGCGCAGGAAAGGCGGAGAGCCGCCTAGCTCTCAATGAGACGCGCTGGAGGCGTTGCCTTCGTCGAAGTAAGTGCGGCCGGCGAAGGAGGTGGTCTGCAAATACTGCTGCCAGGTGTGGGTATCCTTGCTGGCTTCGAGCCGCTTGGTCACCGGTTTCTCCGTGAGCAGGGGCGTGTCGGCGAGCGCCTCGGTGAGCACGCGGCCATCCACGCCATTCGGTGAGGTAAGCCCGAGCAGGTGGAGGATCGTGGGCGCCACGTCGATGTTCCCGGTGGGGAACTCATCGCGATAGCCCGCGCGGATGTCGGGTCCGCCGGCCACCAGCGTGTTGTGAATGTCGAATTTGCTGAGCGAACCGTGCATGCCGAGGCCGGCTTTGCCTTCCGCCGTGATCAGGCCGGGGGCGCCCACCGCATTCGCGCCGTCGTTCCAGCGGAAGCTGAAAATGATGTCAGGCGCCGCCGGGCTGTCGAGATGCGCGGCGTTGATCGCGAAGGTGCCGGGCAGCGCGTCGCGGGTGAAGATCGGCCCGGCGAAATCGCTCTGCTGGAGCAGGTCCACGAGCTTGGCGATTGTCGGCGCATCGTGACCGATGACGTACAGCCCCGTGGCGCCGCCGACGCTGACGGACATCACCTGCCCATTGGCCGGCGGGGAGGCGAATTGCTTGGAAACGGTTACGCCGTGCTCGTTGTAGTATTTCACGGGATCCACGGAGCGCCCGATGGTGCTGAAGCCGTGATCGCTCACCACGAAGATGTCCGTCTTGTCGAGCAGTCCGCGCTTGGTCAGGTCGGCGACGACCAGGCCGAGATTCGTGTCGCTGTCGTGAATGCCCGTCAATGCCGCCGGGGCGCCGGGGGAGCTCACGTGCTGTGGAAAATCCGGGTCGCTGAGCCACAGCACCGAGTAGCGCGGCACGCCATCGTGCCAGAGATGCTCGAGCAGCGCGTGCGTCGTCCAGTTGTTCTCGTCGGTGTTCGGCCCCGGGTGAGTCGGGTCCGGCTTGTAGGGAGGATTCGGTCCGAGCGCGGCGACGATCGCATCGAGCAGGGCCGCGGGGTAGGTCTTCCCGGCGAAAAGCGTGGCCGACCGGGGCTGCGCCGGGCGCTCGGGAGCGCGGTCCTGAATGAGCGCCACGGGTTTGGTGCCCGCCACGACCGTGGACTGCCCGGCCTGATGCGCGACCTCCGCGACGGTCTTTACGCCGAGATACTTGCCGCCGGTCAGTTCATCGCCCTTGCGCATCGTCTCGGCGTCCTCGGTGTGCACCGGGCCGCGCGGATTGATGTCGGGCCGGTACTCCTGATTGGCGACCACATGGCTGCGCGCGGGAAACGCTCCCGTGGCCAGCACCGTGCCATTGACCTCCGTCGTCGTCGGCCAGAACGAATGATTATTGGCAAAGAACGTCCCGCGCTCGAGCAGCGCCTGAAGGTTCGGCGTGTTTTGGGCATTGATGAAATCCGGCCGCATCCCGTCCCAGATGACGAGGAGCACGTGCTCGGCCTTGGGCTGAAAGGGGGCATCGGCGGCGCGCAGGGCGAGTGTCGCGCCGGCCAGGATGAGGGGAAGGAGCAGACGGGGGAGGGAAGCGATTCGGATCATGAGGAGAATGGGAGGTGTAGGACATCAACCCGCGGACGGCGAGTTTCGTTGCAGAAACTCAAAGAAGCGCCAGGAGCCGGGCAAGCGAGGTCGGAAAAAATTTGAGGCACGATTAGGCACGATTGGAGGCGATTGACGGCGATTGCTCTGGAGGGAGGTGGCGCTCAGGATACGCTTGTCCATGGGTCGGAACTGGCCGGAGCTCCAGAGTAAACTGGTTTTGAATCGTGGCGGGAATGACACCACGAAGACGCGAAGGCACGAAGGAGTGAAATCAAGGTCGGAGGCCGGCATTTTGTAGGGTCGGAACTGGTCGGAAGCCGCTTTGGATGGCGGGGATACCAAAGATCGGGAACCGCGGAGACGCCGAGGCGCGGAGAGAGAAGTGAGTGGGAGGCGAGGCATTTGACTGGCCCGGAACTAGTCGGAACTTCTCGATGCTCCAGAGTGAACTGGTCCTGAATTCTCGTGGCCGACCGCGGACCTGCCGCTTTCGAGGGCTGCGGCCACGGGGAAAAAATAGGAGGCTCGATTAGGCACGATTGGGCACGATTGCTGGCGACCGCCGTCGCCACCCTTTGGGCAGCCGCCGGCTGGCTTCTCGCCTCCGCTCGGATGGAGGCGATTGCCCTGCCTCGGGTACGCGAGGCCGCGGCTCCGGCCTTGAGGGCAGGGGACGGTGATTTTGTCTGTCGTCGGTCTGTCAAAACGCGTCATTGGTCTTTCCTGTCATTATCTGAATTGCCATCCCCAAGAGCCTCGAAACCGGCCCTCCCTCCGTTCACTACCCGCCTGCCCGAATCGCCGATCGGCCTATTCCAACTCTTACACGCCGGAGTGTAGCATCTATTGACCAGTTTGTCAATCTAAATCTGCTGGGAAGCGAGGAGGCGGCACGTCACGGATATCCGTCCGAAGGGAGCCATCAGCCGGGAATCCACACCTTCCAAAACTGCCACCATAGCCGGCGCCGGGGATATCCCGGCGACCGTGCCGCTTCGGCCTTCTCCCAGATCAGAACCGAACCGGGGGCGAGGGAAGTTTGCAGAGCCACTGCCAGTTGGTTGGCCTGATTGGCGGCGTCCTGGGGATGCTCCGCGCAGACGGTGAGCTCGAAGAGGCCGGTATTGCGCACCGCGGCGAAGCTGACCGTTGGCCCTCCACTCGGTTGAGGGGGCATCACCGCGACCGCCTGTGCAGCGGTAGCCCCCCCGCGCAATTCGATGGTGGCGATCGAATAATAGCGGGGATGCATCGCGGCCTGCACCGCCATCCAGCAGCAGCCCAGAAAAGCCGCTCCCACGAGCAGGAAAACAAACCACAGCGCCAGGCGACGGAAGGGAACTCGCATGGATTTTATTGGCCCGCTTTACCCGGCCAGTCACGCAATGTCCCGCCCCGAATCGCTTCATCCGCCTCGCGTATCAGGAAGTCAAGTTTGCCGGCCTTGGCATCGCCCTGCATCTGCCGTTCCCACACATCCTCAAATTCGATCTCCCGCAGCTTTTCGAGAAAGTCATCCTTCTCTTCATCGGTGAGATGCTGCACGGCATCGATGATATCGGCGACAGTGCTCATAGGAGGATATTGGCGTCATCCGAATAAATCAGCAAGTGGAGCCCCGCGAGGCGGATGGCTACGAGGCGAGTTGGTAAATCGCCGGGCGGTAGCGGGGTTCGGGGATTGGCTTGCCCTCGGCGCGGGCCGCTTCGAGCCAGGCCTGCCGGGCCTGCTCGGCTTCGGCGAGGGCTTCCGCCGGTGTCGCGCCAAAGGCGGAGCAATGCGGCAAATCGGGAAGGTCGGCAATGTAACCACCGTCCTCGTCGCTGTAGAAGATATTGATGTGATAGTCTTTCATGGCTGGTCGGTGTCGGTGAGCTGAAGGTTATACTTTTCCACGAGAGAAAAGGCTACGCGTTGGCCTTGAGATCTTTGAGCAGCCTGGTGAATGACTCCTCGAACTTGTCGTGGTCCTTCCAGTGCGAGAAATCGGGGATGAAGTATTCGCGCAGCTCGGTGGCGAGATCCTTGCCGCTGTCGGCATCGAAGCATTCCCACGCCTTGATCGTCTCCATGTCCACCAGTCGCACGGGAAAAAGTTTGCGTTTCCCCTCCCGCCGCTCGGCTTTGAAGGCCTTACGCAATTCGGTCATCACCCATTCGCTTTGGAGGCTCGCCTCGGAGAGGACGATGAGCAGCTTGTCATGAATGCGGATCGCCGTCTCGATCTGCTCGTGCAGCTTTTTTCCACCCTGAATGTCTTCCGGCGCAAACCAGACGCGCAAATGAGCGTCTCGCATTTTACTGTGCAGTCGCTTAGCGAATTCTTCGTCTTCGGAACTGTAGGAAATGAAGCAGGAGTAGAACCGGATGCCTTCTTGCGCTCCGACGAGTGAGGGGAGATAGTCGATGAGGCTTTCCGGCACGCCGCATCCACGAAGGAAAACTTCCGAAATGCGACCTTTCGAGGCGTAAATGGTAGAGATGCCAATTACCGACGGGCCGCTATGGCGGACAGTCTCGAGTCCACGCGCTTCACTGAGATCGACCTCGTCGAAGATTGTACCTTCTATTCGTGACTTAGAGAAATCCGTTTCCGTGAGCCAAGCACACGAAAAGTTAGTTCGCCATAGGTCTGATTCGACAAGCTTTGCTTGAAATAATAGCGAGTTGGTCAGATCCGTCATTTGTAGATGGGCGCCTTGGCAATTTGTGCGGATTAAGTCCGCCATGCTCATTCCAGCCCCACACAAATCAGCACCTTCAAGATTGGCATACCTCATATTGGCCTCAAAAAGGTCAGCATCGCGTAGCTTTGCGTTTCTGAGGTCTGCCCCTTCAAGGTTGATTCCGATGAGTCCAGCATCAGGATCGTAAGTCGTATATTCTCCGTCGCTCAGGTCCGCACCACGAAGATCGGGAACCACCTGCGGGTTGTCATTCCGCCACTCGTTCCACGCCTCAACGCCGCTCTCCAAGATCTCGAGATGTTGTGATTCTGCCATGGTTTTTATCGGTTTGACGCCAGTTTTGTCGAAATCGGGTAAGGATTCCGGCATCGCGTGAAATGCAGGGCTGAGTTTTTCCGGGAGGACGAATTTTTCCAGGGAGGATTTCAGTTCAGCCGTGACCACCAGTGGAGGATGGAGAGGGCGGGGGTGAAGGGAAAGGCGAAAGGCGGGGGTGGGACGGGGAAAGGGGGAATGGAATATGGAAGATGGAAGACGATGGAATCGGCTGCTGGTCGAGGACGTCCACTGTGGGGCGGCGTCCCTATCGGGGAGGCGGCGGGCGCGAGGGGCTTTGCCGCAGGAATGGCGCATTTTTGATCTTGCTTCGGGGGGCGGACGGCCAAAAAATCGCGGCCCTTTTTGAGAAAAGCGTCCGCGTTTTTGGCGTGGAGGGGTGGCTTGTGAAATTTTTCACAAACTGCGCTTGCAATGCCTTCCATGAAATCACAATGTTGCCTTCACCCGTTTTCCCGCTGCATGCAAAACGCTGAATTCCACCACTCCCGAAGCTCCGAAAAAATCTAGGCATGGCGAACATTTTTCCGCGCGGGAGCAATATCCTGCCCATCAAACTCGTGGTTTGCGTGCTGGTGCTCGCGAACGCCGTTTCGCTGGGCATGTGGTATTACTTTACTCCCAAATACACCCGGGTCGGCTATCAGCCCGCCCAACCGGTTCCTTTCCCGCACGACGTGCATGTCGCCCAGCTCGGCATGGATTGCCGCTACTGCCACAGCTTCGTGGAAGTGGCCGCCCACTCGAACATCCCGACCACCCAGGTATGCATGAACTGCCACACGCAGGTGCAGCGGGATAACCCGAAGCTGGCCCCGATCCGCGACTCCTGGGCCACCGGCAAGCCGATGGAATGGGTGCAGATTCACAAGACCTCGGATTTCGTCTACTTCAACCACTCGGCGCACGTGAACCGCGGGGTGAGCTGCGTGAGCTGCCACGGCAAGGTCAATGAGATGGCGGTGGTGTATCACGACAAGCCGCACTCGATGGACTGGTGCCTGAATTGCCATCGCGACCCGGCCGGCGCGCTCCGCCCGCTGAACCAGATCACCAACTTGAACTGGAAGCCCGAGGATGAGGACGTGAAAAAATTTGTGGCGACCTTTGGTCTGCCGCCCGGCAAGGACGCCCACGATTTCTCGAACTCCACGGTCAAACTCACGCAGGAGGACATCGGTTCCACCCTGCGGGACAAGTGGCACATCAATCCACCAGATAAAAACTGCGCCGGCTGTCATCGATGAAACGAATTTTTGAGCATCCCTCGGAGCCGTTGACCGGCAAAAAGTACTGGCGTTCCCTCGGGCAGTTGTCCGATACGCCGGAATTCCGCGGCTGGCTGGAACGCGAGTTCCCGCAAGGCGCCGCAGAATTGCAGGGCGGCGATGTGACGCGCCGGAACTTTCTGAAGCTGATGGGCGCCTCGACGGCGCTGGCTGGCCTGGGCCTCACGGCCTGCCGCCGCCCGACGTTGCACCTCGTGCCGTTCACCCGCGGTGTCGAATGGTCGATCCCGGGCAAACCCCTGTTTTTCACCACCGCCCGGCCCACGCGCCGTGGCTATGCTCCGCTGGTGGCGACGACGCACGACGGGCGTCCGACGAAGATCGAAGGCAACCCGCTGCACGCAGTGAGCAAGGGAGCGACGGACAGCTTTTCGCAGTCCTCGGTCCTCGATCTCTACGATCCGGACCGCGCCAAGAAGATCACCCGGGATGGCGTGGTGGTGGACGAAGCAGCGTTCGAGAAGGCGCTGGACGAAATTCTCAAGGACGCCGGCGACGGCTCCGGGCTGGCGTTCCTGTTGCAGGATGACAATTCGCCGACCCGCCTGCGTTTGCAGGGCTTGATCGGGAAGAAGTATCCGAAAGCCACCTGGGCGGTTTACGAGCCGCTGGGCCCGGTGGCCACGGACGAAGCTTTTGGCAAGGGTGTGGAGGCGCTCCCGCAGTTTGACAAGGCGGACGTGGTGCTCTCGCTGGACAGTGATTTTCTCGGTAGTGATGGCGACATCAGCCAGGTCCGGGCCTTTTCCTCGCGCCGCAAGGTGACGGGGCCGGACTCGAAGATGAACCGGCTGTACGTGGTCGAGAACCGCTACACGGTGACCGGCGGCATGTCGGACCATCGCCTGCGTTTGCCGGCCAGCCAGATCGGGGCCTTTGCGCTCGCGCTGGCCTCGGCGATCGCCGGTGCCACGAATGACGCGGCCCTCGGTGGCGTGGTCAAGACCATTGCGGCTTCCGCGGCCAAGTACGACGGCGGCGATTGGATCAAGTATTGCGTCGAGGATCTCGTGGCGGCGAAGGGCAAGTGCCTCGTCGTGGTGGGTTCGCGGCAACCGGCGGCGGTCCAGGTGCTGGTCGCGGCCATCAATGCGGCGCTCGGCAACATCGGCAAGACGATCACGGGCCGCAAGACGGGTGCGGCGATGGGTTCGATTGCGGAATTGGTCCCGTTGATCAATGACAAGAAGATCCAGACGCTCTTCATCGTCGGCGGCAACCCGGTTTACAATGCCCCGGCCGATCTCGACTGGGCGGCCTTGCAGAAGTCGGTGCCCACGGTGATTCGCCTCGGGCAGGAGATCGACGAGACGTCGCAACTGTCGAAGTGGAATGTGCCGCTCGCGCACTACCTCGAATTCTGGGGTGACGGGCGTGCCTCCGATGGCAGCTACGTTTCCGTGCAGCCGATGATTCTCCCGCTCTTCGGTGCGTGGAGCGAACTCGACCTGCTGGCCAAGATCGCTGGACTGGCGAAGCCCGCGGGACCGGAGTTGATCCAGGATACTTTCAAGGAAATCGCCAAGCCGGCGGATTTTGTGACCGCGTGGTCGAAATTCCTGCATGATGGCTTCCTGGCGGACAGCGCGGCGAAGGTCGAAACGCTGACTTACAACGGCGCCTCGGCGGCGCAGTACATCACCGACAAGTTCAGCACCCCGGCTGGTGGCGAAGACTCCTATGAAGTGGTCTTCACGGCTTGCCCGAAGGTGGACGATGGCCGCTACAACAACAACGGCTGGCAGCAGGAAATTCCGGATCCGATCACCAAGCTGACGTGGGACAACGCCGCGCAGATCAGCCTGGCCACGGCGAAGAAGCTCGATGTGGAGATGGGCGATATCGTGCAGATCCTGCTCGAGAAGCGTTCGCTTTCGATCCCGATCATCATCGCGCCGGGTCATGCCGACAATTCCGTGACCATTCCGCTGGGCTACGGCCGGAGTGTGGTGGGCAAGGTGGGTGACACCACCGGTTTCAATGCCTATCCGCTGCGGACGACCGCCGAGCCTTACTTTGCGGTCGGCGCGAAGCTGCGGGTGACCGGCAAGCACTACAAGCTGGCGCTCACGCAGGAGCATTTCGCGCTCGAAGGCCGCGGGGGCGACCTGACCCGCGAGGCAACGGTGAGTGAGTACAAGGCCAAGCCCGATTTCGCCAAGACGATGGGCATGGATGCGCACATCCCGCCGAACATTTCGCTCTACAGCCATCCGCCGCTCAACAATCCCCAGGATCCCGAGCACGCCGCGAATCACAACTGGGATTCGCACGGCTGGGGCATGGTCGTCGACATGAATGCGTGCACCGGTTGTTCCGCGTGCATGGTCGCCTGCCAGGCGGAAAACAATATTCCGATCGTCGGCAAGGAACAGGTCATCAACGGCCGCGAAATGCACTGGATTCGCACGGACCGTTATTTCGCCAGCGTGGACGAGAACGATCCCGACCCGGAGATGATCTCGCAGCCCATGATGTGCCAGCACTGCGAGAATGCGCCGTGTGAAACCGTGTGCCCGGTGAATGCCACGGTGCACAGCGAAGACGGCCTGAACGTGATGGTCTACAACCGCTGCATCGGCACGCGCTATTGCGCGAACAACTGCCCGTTCAAGGTGCGCCGGTTCAACTTTTTCGATTACAACCAGCGCGACGCCATGGGCAGCAAGAATGGCGGCTGGTTCACCGGTCTCCACAAGTGGAACCTCATCGCGCCGAAGGGCACCGAGGACACGATCAAGATGGAGAAGAATCCGAACGTCACCGTGCGCATGCGCGGCGTCATGGAAAAATGCACCTTCTGCGTGCAGCGCATCCAGGAAGCGAAGATCGCCGCGAAAGTGGCGGCCCGCGATTCCGCGGA
Organism: Chthoniobacter sp.; assembly: GCF_040003245.1. Classification (NCBI taxonomy): domain Bacteria; kingdom Pseudomonadati; phylum Verrucomicrobiota; class Spartobacteria; order Chthoniobacterales; family Chthoniobacteraceae; genus Chthoniobacter; species Chthoniobacter sp. Next base: position 6,023 of record NZ_JBDUCX010000002.1, on the reverse strand, counting down.
ATACAAGATTCCGGCGGACGCCTTCACCTCGGCGTGCGCGCAGGTTTGCCCGGCGGATGCCATCACCTTCGGCGACATCAACAATCCCAAGAGCAGCGTGGCGAAACTCAAGGAGAGCGAGCGCGGCTACCGGTTGCTCGAGTATTTGAATATCTCGGCGCGCGTCTCGTACCTGGCGCGTATCCGCAATCCCAATCCCAAGATGCCCGGCGCGGAGAAAATCGGCGCGGCCATGAAAACTCCTCACCACGGTGGCGAAAAGCATGAAGCTGCCGCCGAGCCCAAAGAAACCAAAGCGTAATGTCGGAAGCCGCCGTCACTCTCGAAACGCCCAAGGAACTCCAGCGTGTCCCGCTGGTGACCAACGAGCGCAGCCTGCACTGGATTACGGACAACGTCTCGACGATCGTCGAGGCGCGCACGCCGATCTGGTGGTGGTTGATGTTCATCCCCTGCGTGCTGCTTGCGCTCGTGGGTTTGACCTGCATCGGTTACCAGATCTCCAACGGCGTCGGGGTGTGGGGAGAAAACAAGACGGTGGGCTGGGCGTGGGACATCACGAACTTCGTGTTTTGGATCGGTATCGGCCACGCCGGCACGCTCATCTCGGCGATCCTTTTCCTCACCCGGCAGAAGTGGCGCACCTCGATCAACCGTGCCGCGGAAGCGATGACGCTCTTCGCGGTGATTTGCGCCGGTATCTTCCCCGGCATTCACGTGGGCCGCGTGTGGATGGCGTGGTTCCTCGCGCCGATCCCGAACTCCTACGGCATCTGGCCGAACTTCCGTTCGCCGCTGCTCTGGGACGTGTTCGCGGTCTCGACCTACTTCACGGTGTCCGTGCTCTTCTGGTACACGGGCCTCATTCCTGACCTTGCTTCGCTGCGCGATCGGGCCAAGTCGCGCGTCAAGAAATTCGCCTACGGCCTCTTCGCTCTCGGGTGGCGTGGTTCGAATCGCCAGTGGCGGCACTACGAAATGGCGTATCTGCTCCTCGCAGGTCTCTCGACGCCGCTGGTGCTCTCGGTGCACTCGGTCGTGTCCTTCGACTTCGCCACGTCCATTCTGCCCGGCTGGCACACCACCATCTTCCCGCCCTACTTCGTCGCGGGCGCGATTTTCGGCGGCTTCGCCATGGTGCTGACCATCATGCTTCCGGCGCGGCTGCTGTATCCGCAGCTCGACGACATGGTCACGCGCCAGCACGTGGACAAGATGGCCAAGATCATCCTGCTCACCGGCACGATCGTGGGTTACGCCTACTTGATGGAGTTGTTCATCGCCTATTACGGGCAGAACAAATACGAGCTCTTCACCTTCCTCGAGGCGCGCGTCGGGGTGCACGGGAAAGGCTGGTACTCCTGGGCCTATTACTGCATGATGTTCTGCAACGTCATTTCGCCGCAGGTCTTCTGGATCAAGTCGACCCGCACGAACTACATCTGGGTGTTCGTGGTGTCCATGTTCGTAAACGTGGGCATGTGGTTCGAGCGCTTCGTGATCATCGTGACCTCGCTCGCCCAGGATTTCCTGCCGAGCTCCTGGCATCACTATCACCCGTCGTGGGTGGAGATCTGGACGTTCTGCGGAACCTTCGGGATTTTCCTCTCTCTCTTCCTGCTCTTTATGCGCTTCCTGCCGATGATCTGCGCCTTCGAAGTGAAGGCCGTGACCCCGGCCGCCGATCCGCATGCTCACCCGCACCCAGCCAAGGAGGGGCAACACTAAGATGGCTGAATATCGTAAAGTTTACGGCCTCGGCGCCGAGTTCGACAGCGCGGCCTCGCTCATGACGGCCGCTGAGAAAATCCGCGACGCCGGGTTCACCAAGTGGGACGTGCACACGCCGTTCCCGGTGCACGGTATGGACAAAGCCATGGGCCTCGGCAAATCCTGGCTGAGCGCCCCGGTCTTCATCGGCGGTTCCACCGGCTTGCTCACCGCCGTGCTCCTGACCTGCATCCCGTCCTTCGGTCTCTATCCGCTCATCGTGCATGGCAAACCGTACGACTGGCGCACCTTGCCGGCGTTTTTCCCCATCATGTTCGAGTTGACGGTGCTCTTCTCGGCGTTCACCACGGTGTTTTCGCTGATGATCATGAACCAGCTTCCGAAGTGGTATCATCCGGTCTTCAACTGGGAGCGTTTTTCCCGGGTCAGCGATGACGGTTTCTTCCTCGTCATCGAGGCGCGCGATCCGAAGTTCTCGGAGACCAAGACCCGCACCCTGCTCGAGGAAATCGGCGGCCAGCACGTCACGCTTATCCACGACTGATCATGCTTCGCTATTTTTTCATCGCCTTCATTCTCGGTGGCATTTCGATTGCCGTTCTAGCCGGATTTCGCGGGACGCATAGCGCCCTTCCGGAGATCCAGATCTTCCCGGACATGAAGCAGCAGCCGCGTTACGACGCGCAGCACGAGAGCACGTTCTTTGCGGATGGCAGCGCATCGCGCCGGCCGGTCGCGGGCACGATTCCGTTGGGGTACACCCTGCCTGGTTCGTTCCTGCAGGCGGGCGCCAAGAATGGCACCATCCAGCCAACCGGCTTCACCAACGAGCCCAACTATTACAACACCGGCAAATTCGCCGACGTTTACGGCGACGGCTTCCCGCTGGATGTGACCGAAGCGCTGGTCAAGCGCGGCCAGGAGCGGTTCAATATCAATTGCGCGGTCTGCCACGGCAAAGTGGGCCTGGCCAATGGCATCACCAGCCAGTTTGGCATCGCGGCCATCGCCAATCTCCAGGACGACCGCATCCGCGCCATGCCGGACGGCCAGATTTTCTCCACGATCACCAACGGCAAGAACACCATGGGCGCCTACGGCCCGAACATCGCGGTGGAGGACCGCTGGGCCATCGTCGCCTACGTGCGCACGCTGCAAAAGAGCCAGAGCGTTAAATTGGCTGACCTGCCCGAGGCCAAGCAGAAGGAATTTCAATCCAAGCCATGAGCGACCACTCTCACGAACCGACTCCGCCCGCCCCGGAGACCTTTGATCCCAAGCACGCGGGAGGTCTGCCCAAGATCTTGCTCACGGTGGGCATCATCGGCATCGCCGGCAGCCTCATCGGCTTTTTCGTTCCGGCGTGGCACCAGCAGTTTGCCTTTTCCTGGCTGTTCGCGTCGTTCTACTTCTTCACGATCTGCATCGGCGGCCTTTTCTGGACCTGCCTGCACCATGCCACCGATGCGGAATGGTCGGTCGTCGTCCGGCGGCAGATGGAGAACATCGCCAAGCTCCTGCCGTATTTCGCCATCATCTTCCTGCCCGTCCTGCTCTTTTGCATGAAGGATTTGTGGAAGTGGTGGGACATGCAGCCCGGTGAAGACCCGCTCCTCGATGGCAAGAGCGGATTCTTGAATCACAAGTTCTTCTACATTCGCGCGGTGGCCTATTTCTTCTTCCTCTCGTGGATCGCCACCACGCTCTGGAAGCGCTCCACCGCCCAGGATACCGACGGCGCGGCGAAGCATACCTTGATCATGCGCAAGTTTGGCGTCGGCGGCATTCCCGCGCTCGCGCTGTGCATCACCTTTGCCGGTGTCGATTGGCTCATGGGCCTGGATTACCACTGGTTCTCGACCATGTGGGGCGTCTACCTCTTCGCCGGCGCCGCGGGCAGCTCGATGTCGCTGCTCGTGCTCATTGTCACGGGTTTGAAGAAGCAGGGCTATCTCAGCGTGGTCAACGACGAGCACTACCACATCATGGGCAAGTTCATGCTGGCCTTCACGATTTTCTGGGCCTACATCGGCTTCGACCAGTACATGCTCATCTGGTACGCGAACATCCCGGAAGAGACGATGTACTTCCGCCTGCGCAACACGGAATCGTGGTGGTACTTCAGCCAGGCGCTGGTCGTCTGCCGCTTCTTCCTGCCGTTCCCGGTGCTCCTCTTCCAATACACGAAGATGACCAAGAAATGGAACCTGATCAACTGGGTGGCCTGCTGGATCTTGTTTATGCAGCTCATCGACATCTACGTCGTCGTTTTGCCGGCCCTGCATCGCACCGGCTTCAGTCCCAGCATCTTCGATCTCACCTCGTTGGCGGCGGTCGGTGGCATCCTCGGCTGGCTGTTCTTCCGGAACATCGGCAAGTCCTTCCTTTTCCCGACACGCGACCCGCGGCTCCTCGGCTCGCTGAAATTGACCAATTGATATGGCGCCCGAATCTACCCATCGCACGTCCAACGGCTTCCTCGGTTTTCTCGGCGTCACCGCGCTTTTGTTCGGCGTGGTGGTGATCGCCGTGGCCGTCCTGGCTTTCTCCGGCAAGAGCGGACAGACTCTCGAGGAGCGCCGCGCCGCCGGCCGCATCGAGGTGCGCACGCGCCTCGAGAACGAAGCGCAGGAGAAACTCACTTCCGAAGGCTGGATCGACAAGGCCAAGGGCCTGGTTCACGTGTCGATCACCGACGCGATCCCGATGGCCGTGGCCGAATTGCGCAGCAAAAAACCCGCTCCGTCGCAGGTCGCAGTGGAACCCCCGCTTCCGGTCTTCGTCCCCGATCCCAAGTCGACCGAGCCTCCGCCACCCGCGCTGCCTTCATCTCCGCAAGGGGCGGACACGATTCGTTTCACTCCGCCTGGGGCACCGGCAGCGGCCACTCCTGCCGCGCCGGCCGCGACTCCGGCTCCAGCACCTGCCCCGGCGACACCCGCACCCGTCCCGGCCGCAGCGCCCGCACCCGCGGCACCTCCTGCGCCCGCTCCCGCCCCCGCCCCGGTGCCCGCACCACCTGCTCTCGAAGCGAAGCCCGTTCCGCCGCCCGCACCTCCGGCCCCTGCGCCCGCGGCCGCGCCCGAAGCCCCGGCTCGTCCTCCAATCATCAATCCGACTGAAAATCCTGCGCCCACGAAATGACCGCTGTCGCTACCGCTCCTACTCCGACGACATCTCCGGCCCCGGCCGCTGAGACCTCCTACCCGGCGGTTGAGCGCGCCGCTATCGACGCCTCGGCGCGCTGGCCCGTGCTCTTCTTTTTCGGCAATGGCCTCCTTTGGCTCATGCTCGCGACGGTGCTCGGCCTCATCGCCTCCATCGAACTCTTCTCGCCTTCGTTCCTCGCGGATGTGCCGTTTCTCAGCTACGGCCGCATCTGGCCCGCCTTCACCAATACCATGAGCTTCGGCTGGGGCAGCCTGGCGGGACTCGGGGTCACCATCTGGCTCCTGGCGCGACTCGGCCGGGTGCAGGTGAAATTTCCCGGTGTCCTCGTGACGGGCGCCGTGTTCTGGCAGGTGGGCCTCACCTACGGCATCATCAGTATCCTCGCGGGGAAGACGACCGGCCTGGAAGGCTTGGAAATCCCCACTGGTTCCGCGATCTTGATGCTCATCGGCTATCTGCTCATCGCCATCTGGGCGCTCTTGCTTTTCAGCTTCCGCTCGCAGACCACGCCCTTCATCTCGGTGTGGTATCTGGTCGCCGCGCTCTTCTGGTTCCCGTGGAGTTTCTCGATGGCGCATGCCGCGCATGTGCTGCCGAATGTCTCCGGTGTCGTGCAAAACCTCGTCGCCGCTTGGGCAACGCAGAACTTCCTCAGCATCTGGCTCACTTCGATCGGCCTGGCCGCCGCCTACTACCTCATCCCGAAAGTCATCAACCGGCCGGTGCACAGCTACAATCTGGCGGCGATCGGGTTCTGGTCGTTCATCATTTTCACGGGAATGACGGGTGCGGTGCGCTTGAGCGGCGGTCCCATCCCCGCCTGGGTCGTCACGCTGAGCATCGCTTCCAGCATCATCCTGCTCGTGCAGATCGTGACGGTGACCGCGAACCTCGTCCTCACCATGCGCGGCCAATACCACATGGTCTACCACAGCCCGACCATCCGCTTCACCTTCTTCGGGGCCATTGCGTTCACCGTGGCCAGCGTCATCGGCCTGCTCGCCTCACTGCGTTCGGTCGACAGCATCGTGCATTTCACACAGTTCCAAAACGGCCAGTCGCAACTCGTCATCTATTCCTTCTTCAGCATGGTGATGTTTGGGGCGATTTACTACATCCTC
>NZ_JBDUCX010000250.1:0-9745 GCF_040003245.1 Chthoniobacter sp. | reverse complement strand
TCGATGCGCGAGGTGTTGAAGGTGCTGGCCCGGCGGATGATGCCATGGACTTCATAGCCCTTCTCGAGCAAGAGATCGGCGAGGTACGAGCCGTCCTGTCCAGTGATGCCGGTGATTAAAGCTTTCTTCATAAATTCTTCGCGCTTGGTTTTGAGTTCTTAGTTCTCAGTTCCCAGTTCTTAGTCTTTGCATCGCAGAGTCTTACTGAGCACTAAGCACTAAATACTGAGCACTAGGCGCTCGTTGGGAAGACGAGGCCCACGGGTTCAGGGATGGCCGTGGAGGCGGAGCTAATAGCGACTCGTTGCGCCGCGATCAACTCCCCGATGCCTTTTTTTCCCAGCGCGAGCATCGCCGCCAGCTCCGTTTCGGAGAAAGTTTGCTCCTCGCCCGAGCCCTGCACCTCGACGAATTGGCCGTTGGCAGTCATCACGAGATTCATGTCCACGGAGGCATCCTTGTCCTCGAGGTAGTTGAGATCGAGAAGGGGCTCGCCATTCACCACGCCCACGCTCACGGCGGCGACGAGCTGCCGGATGGGAGACTTGGTGAGCAGGCCTTTCTCGATGAGCTTTTCCACGGCGAGCGACGCGGCCACGCAGGCCCCGGTGATCGAGGCCGTGCGGGTGCCGCCATCGGCCTGCAGGACATCGCAATCGATGCAGAGCGTGCGCGGCCCGAGCAGATCGAGATCGACCACGGCCCGCAGCGAGCGGCCGATCAGGCGCTGGATTTCCACACTGCGTCCGTCGAGGCGGCCCTTGGCGCTGTCGCGCTGCTTCCGTTCCAGCGTGGAGTAGGGGAGCATGGAATACTCCGCAGTGAGCCAGCCGCCGGACACCTTCTGGTATTTCATCCAGTTCGGGATCGATTCCTCGATCATGGCGCTGCAAATGACGCGGGTATCGCCGGCGGCCACCAGCACGGAGCCGGTGGAATGGGGGGCGATATTGGGGGTGAAGGAAATCGGGCGGAGTTGGTCGCTTTTACGACCGTCGTGTCGGGGCATGCGGCGGAGGGTAGGGAATCGGCAGGGAACGTGGGAAGCGTGGATTTGGGGACGTCCGGGGAGATGGAAGATGCGAGATGGAAAATGGAAAAGGGGAGCTGCGGATTCCGCCAGGAACCGATCAGCGCACTTCAATGAGTGGGTCCCCGCTTTGAATGCGCACGACGATGACGGGCAGATTGGGGAGGAACCAGGCGAGCAACGCGGCGTTGGCGGCATTGCCAATCCGGACCCACACAATGGCGCGGGCCGACGGCCTGGCGACGGTAGCGATTCACGAAATCTTCGTCTTTGGTGATGATGACAGCCGGGGAGCGCGTGGCGTACTCCCAAATCGCCGCGTCTTTGCCATGGCGCAGCCCTACGTCTTCCACATGCTCGGCCTGATGACCTTCCTGAATCAAGGCGCGCGCCGATTGCGGCGGCAACTGAGCATCGACGAGAAAGCGCAGCAAGTTAGGCGACTTTTACCACGGCGTGATCCATTTCCGTCGCCGCAAATTCCAGACAGGCCCGAATGTCCTCGGTTTCGAGATACGGAAAATCCTCGAGGATCTGTTTTTCGCTCACGCCAGCAGCCAGCATCTCGAGTATGTCCTTCACCCGGATGCGCATACTACGGATGCAGGGACGTCCTCCGCATTGTTCGGGGTCGAACGTGACGCGATCCAAGTATTTCATGAGAGCAGGATACGGGAGCGCCGAAAATTCCTCAAGTTGGATCGAGACCTTGAATTTCCTTGTCTTCAGCGCGCATTGCGAAGACACACGAGCCCCGTATGTCTGAATCCGCGCAATTCACATCGGCTATTGATCATTCGGTCCCGGGACTCAAAAAGCTGATCAAAAATCACCTGAAATTCAGCCTGGCCCGCGATACGCAAACGGCCTCGCGACGCGACTGGTGGCTGGCTACTTCCAAGGCTGCCCAGAGCCTGATTATCGAACGCATGATCGCCACCCAAACGGCGCATCATCGCGTGAACGCGAAACGGGTTTACTACTTCTCGCTCGAGTTCCTCATGGGCCGGCTGTTCTCCAACAGTCTCTACAGTGCCGGTATTTTTGCCGACATGGAGCTGGCCTTGCAGGAGATGGGGCTCGATACGGAAACGCTCCGCAAGGAAGAGTACGACATGGCGCTCGGCAACGGCGGCCTCGGCCGCCTGGCCGCCTGTTTCCTTGATTCCCTGGCTACGCTCGATCTGCCGGCGGTCGGCTACGGCATTCATTACCAGTACGGTCTTTTCAAGCAGGAATTCCGCAACGGCCACCAGGTGGAATTGCCCGACGCCTGGCTCACCTTCGGCACGCCGTGGGAAATCATCCGTCCCGAGCACTCCACGGAGATCCAGATCTTCGGGCACGTGGAAAATGTCTTCGACGACCGCGGCAACTACGTGCCGCGCTGGACGGGCGCGAAGAAACTCCTCGGCGTCCCCTACGACATTCCCATTCCCGGCTTCGGCACCAACACCGTCAATTTCCTGCGGCTCTGGGAATCGCGCTCGCCGGAAGAATTCGATTTCGAGGCCTTCAATCGGGGTGGTTACGGCGAGGCTGTGCGCGAGAAGAATGTCAGCGAGACGATCTCCAAGGTCCTGTACCCCAACGACAAGACCGAGAGCGGCAAGGAACTGCGCCTCGTGCAGCAGTACTTTTTCGTCGCTTGTTCGCTGCGCGATATCTTCCGCCGCTTCCGCAAGGACAACGAGGCGTGGGAGGATTTCCCGGAAAAGGTCGCCATCCAACTCAACGACACGCACCCCGCCATCGCGATCGTCGAGTTGATGCGACTCTTTCACGACGAGTACGCCATGCCGTGGGACAAGGCGTGGGGGATCGTCACCAAGACCTTTGCCTACACCAACCACACGCTGCTGCCCGAGGCGCTGGAGCGGTGGAGCGTGCCGCTCTTCCAGAAAGTGCTCCCGCGGCATCTCCAGATCATTTTCGAGATCAACAAGCGCTTCCTCGAAGTAGTCGAAGCGAAATGGCCGGGTGATGTGCAGAAGAAGCGGCAGCTTTCGATCATCGAGGAAGGCAATGTGCAAATGGTGCGCATGGCGAATCTCTCCGTGGTGGGCAGCTTTTCGGTGAATGGCGTCGCCGCGCTGCACACGCAGTTGCTCAAGAGCGATCTGTTCCCGGAGTTCGATGCCCTGTATCCGGGCAAGTTCAACAACAAGACCAACGGCATCACCCCACGGCGCTGGCTGCTGGCCTGCAATCCGCGCCTGAGTGCGCTGATCACCAAGAAAATCGGCGGCGGCTGGGAGCGCGAACTCGACAAGCTGCGCGGCTTGGAAGCGTTCGCCGATGATGCGGAATTCCAGAGCGAATTCATGGCGGTGAAGCATGCCAACAAGGTCGATCTCGCCCGCCTGATCAAGACGCAACTCGGTATCGCCGTGAACCCCGCGGCCCTGTTCGACGTGCAGATCAAGCGCCTGCACGAGTACAAGCGGCAGCACCTCAACCTGCTCCACATCCTCGCGCTCTACCGGCGGTTATTGCAGAACCCCGAGCTCGATATCGCCCCGCGCGTCTTCCTCTTCGCGGCCAAGGCGGCGCCCGGCTACGACCTGGCCAAGTGCATCATCAAGGCCATCAATTCCGTCGGGGCGATCATCAATGCCGACAAGCGGATCAACGACAAGCTGAAGGTCATCTTCCTGCCGAACTATCGCGTCTCGCTCGCCCAGCGCATCGTGCCCGGGGCGGATCTTTCCGAACAAATCTCCACCGCGGGCAAGGAAGCCAGCGGCACCGGCAACATGAAGCTGTCGCTGAATGGCGCGCTGACCATCGGCACGCTCGACGGCGCGAACGTCGAGATTCTCGAGGAAGTCGGGAAAGACAACATCTTCATCTGCGGCATGACCGTCGAGGAAGTCACCGCGCTGGTGAAGAAAGGCTATCGGCCGCACGACTACTACATGGCGAACGAAGAACTGCGCGCCGTGGTCGACTGGATCGGCTCCAACTATTTCACGCCCGACGAGCCCGGCTGCCTGCGCATGCTCTACGACAACCTCATCCACAGCGACCCCTTCCTCGTGCTCGCGGATTTCCAGTCCTACGTCGACTGCCAGAAGCTGGTGGACACGGCCTTCAAGGACAAGACGCGCTGGGCGAAGATGGCGATCCTGAACACCGCCCGCATGGGCAAATTCTCCAGCGACCGCACGATCGCGCAGTACGCGAGTGAGATCTGGAAGCTGGATCCGGTGAAGGTGTGAGCGGGTGGAGTGAACTGCGGAGATTGAACCACGAAGACACGAAGACACGAAGTTAAGACCCGGCCCTTGGTGTCTTCGCGCCTTCGTGGTAAAAGTAAATCGACCACACAGGCTGAGGGTTGAGTGACTACCACTCCGTCGTGTTGTCTTGGCCGGTATTCGCGACCACGGGCGTTTGCTCAGGGAGCCTGCTCCAGCGCGTCTTTGACAGCTTCCTGCACCTCGGCGAACGCAAGCTGACCCAGATCGAAGGCCGGCGCGATGATGACCTTCACGTCGGGATTGGCCGGCGCCCAGACGGCGGGGTCGGTTGGGCCGAAGAGGAGCAGGCAGGGCGTGTCGGCCGCTGCGGCGAGATGGGAGATGCCGCTGTCGTGGCCGAGAAAGAGCCGGCAGCGCTCCAGGACGGCGGCGAGCAGGGGCAGGGGCAGGTGTTGGGCGGTGAGCACGTGGGTTCCCTGCACCGCGGCTTGCACGGTGGCTATCGAGGCGGCGTCGGCCTCCCCGCCGACCAGCAGGATGCGGGATTCCGGAGTGTATTCCCTTAGCCATTGGGCGAGGGCGGCCCAATTCTCCGCGGGCCAGTTTTTGCGCGGGCTGCCGCTGCCGGGATGGATGGCGATGACCGGGGCGGTGGATTCGCCGAGGAAATGGCCGGCGCGCAAGCGATCTTCCGCCGAGGGGAAGACTTCCGCCGCGGGCTCATCGAGAAACAGGGCCAGCTTTTGCAACGGACGCGCGAGCTGTTGGGCGGCGTGCTGCGAGTCGTCGATCCGCGCGTAGGCGGGCAGAATGTTCTTCACCCCGGCGCGGCGCAGGTTGTTCTCGAAGAACAAATCGGGATCGAACAGATAGCTGATGATCTGCTGGAAGCTGGTGAAGTATTCCACGAGATCCGGGGCGAGGATGGAGTTCGGGATGAAAAACCCGGCCATCGGTCCGTACTCAATCGAGCGTGTGGCGTCCGCGTAAAAACGCCCCCGGGCCAGTTCGATGATGTGCTCGTAGCCCAGGATCTCGAGCTGGGCTTCGGGAAAATTCTCCCGCAGCAGCCGGATGGCGGGGAGGGTGAGGATGAAATCGCCGATGGCGCCCCCACGAATCACCAGAATGCGCGGTTTCACGATCAGGGATTCGCTGACGGGAAGGAAGGCGCGCTTATCCGCGCGACAGGGCTAGTTGCTGCCCGGCATCATGCCGCCCATCGGTCCCTGGCCTTCCCACTTTTCCGGGCGATTCCAAGGGATGTTGGAGACGTTGTTGGGATCCTCAGGCTTGTCGCCAGCACAGGCGGTCAGCAACGCCGCAGCCGCAGCCGCCAGGAGAAAACCGACAATACGCGGCATTGGTGCTCCAATCAATTGTTCGGGAGCGCGGGCGTGGGAGTGAGGGGGGCAGCGAGGCCGGCCTCTGGCGCCGCCTTGGTCCCGGGGGTGGCCCCGCGGGTGCCTTCAAAGATCACCGTGTCGCCCGGCTGGACGGAGACGCCGCGGCGCACTGTGCCAGGCAGCACATCGGCAATCGACGTGGACGGTTCCACCGAAGTGACCCGCAAGCGGGCGATGGGCTCATTGCCGCGCACCACGATCAGGGAAGAGTTGGTCATCACGCCCTGCTTGTCGCCCACACTGAGAACGACGAAGTTCCAGCCGTTGTTCACTGCGAGGATGCGACCCTGAAGGCCAGGCTTTTGAAAATTGGTTAGCCGCTCACGTTCCTTTTTCGTGAGTTCCGCGACCTTCTGTTCGTTGTCTTTGCCCTTGGCAACAGCCGTTTCATAGAGCTGCCCCTGCTCGGCGGCCTTTGCCTCGGCATTGGCTTTCTGCGTGGTGAGATCGGCAACTTGAGCCTGAAGTTGAGCGAGAACCGCTGGGTCGGGGCCTCCGGGACCCTTACCGAGTTTCTCATTGAGAGCCGCGATTTCCTTGTCTTTGCCGTCGATCACGAGAGTGACTTCCTTGAGTTTCGTCTGGGATTCGTCCGCTTCCTTGGTCTTGGTCGCCAACGCTTGCGTAGCTGCCTCGGCTTTGCCGTTGGCTTCCGTGGCTTCCTTCTGGGCTTTCTCCGCATCGCTCTTCGCGCTCCGGGCGTTGGCCTCTGCGACGGTGATCTTACCTTTGGCACTGCTCAACGCAGATTGCAGCTTATCGACGTTGCCTTTCAGCATAAAGCCGACGCCGGCGGTGACCAGCATGAAGAGCAATGCGATGCCAATGAAAACTTTAGCCATAAAGGATTTGTGAAATATGTATCGGGGGACAACAGGAATCAACCCGCTGTGTGAATGCGTCGCACTTTAAAGCTGCGAAAATTTATCATTGCAAGCGGTTTCCCCTAATTTTTCACAAAAGCATTTGTCTTGCGCACAGGCTGCCGCATAGTGGCGACCCCGTCAGGGACTACGGATTGCAGGCAGACAAACCCCGCCAGGGCCGGAAGGCAGCAACGGTAGTCCGACCTTCCTTGTCGTAGCTCTCTGACGGCTTTTTCGTTTTTTGCCGGGGCTTTTACCCTGATCGGACGGGCTGGGAGAACGCCGAACGCCCAAAGCCGAACGGCGAAGAGATTCAGAAATATTCGGCGTTGGACGTTCGGCGTGCGGCGTTCTCCCAAGGCCTTTCGGGGGAACGCGTTCATTTGTGCTGGAGTCGCGTGCGAAATGCGCCTAATTGCGCGCCATGTTTCGCACTGGAGCGCAGTTCATGCTTCTCGCCCTGCTCGCCGGTCTGGCGCTGTTGAACCAGTCCCGGACCGAGCCGCTGGCGGCGTGGGACAATGGCTTCGCGGATTTTCTGGCGATGAACAGCCAGCGCGGGGCTGCGCCTTCGCCGGTGGCGCTGGTGGGCATCAACAACTCCAGCCTGGTGAACCATCCCTGGCCGTGGAACCCGCTGGATTTCTCGCTCTTCTTCCAGTCCGCGCTGCCGCTCAAGCCGGGCGTGGTGGCCGTGGACCAGGTGCTCGACTGGGAACGCGCGATCGTGCTGCCGGAAGACCAGAACCGCAAGCTGGCGCAATACGAAAAGATCCTCCGCGACAATATCCTGCGCGCCCCCAAGATGCTGCTCGGCTCGACTCTGGGCATTCCCGAGGACCCGCAAGTGATCCCGCCGCTCCAGGAAGTGCCGTTGCTGCGCAATGTGCGCGGGTCGATCAGCGAGATCCCTGAGTTCACCGCCATTGAACTCCAGCCCTCGGAGGCCTACCGGCTCTCTTCGACCGTCGGTTTCACGAACATGCCCCTGCTGCATCGGCACTTCAACTCCGTGCCGCTGGTGCTGCGCTATCGCGGGCAGGTGACGCCCACCTTTCCGCTGCAGGCGGTGCTCTTGTGGGCGAAGCTCACGCCCGACGACGTGACCGTGCAGATAGGCTCGTACATCGACCTCGGAAAAAAGTTTCACATTCCCATCGATTCCGCCGGGCGCATGCGGGTGGATTTCGGCGTGCCCTTCAGCCGCTTTGGGCTCGATGATCTGCTGCTGGCCAGCGAGCAGAAGGAAGCCGGGCGCAAGCCGATCGTGCCCCTCGATCAATTGACGAACAGCATCGTGCTGCTCTCGCGCACCGACACCGTCTCGCGCACCATCCCTCTGGCGGCGCGGCGCAACGGTTCGCCGGGCGAGCTTTTCGCCGCGGCCATCGCCACGATTCAGGCGCAGTCGTTTATTCAGCCGGCGCCGGAGTGGGCGCAATACACCGTGATCGGGGTGTTCATGTTGCTGAGCTTCCGCGTGCCGCGCATGAAGAAGGGGAAAACGATTTTCTGCGCGGTGCTCGTGCTGGCCGCTTACGGGCTCATGGCCCTCGCGGTCTTCGCGCGCTGGCTGGTCTGGATGCCGGGGGTGGTGCCGGTGGGGATCGTCGCGGTGTGTGTGCTGTTCCGCATTGTCACGCCGGATTCTTTCGGGAAGCCGAAGCGGCCGGTGATTCTTTAGGAAAGTGCCAAGAGCCGGGTAACGAGAGCCAAGTGAGACCTGCCACACGCAGATTGTGACGCCGCTTGGCTCCTGGCACTCCGCTCACCAGTGAAAACATTTGCCATCCCTCCCCAGCGCCCGCATGGTGCCCACCGGTCATGGGAGGTCTCACCTTCACTAATTTGACCCGGCAGATCGAAATCGGCGCCAATTGCTATTGCCTCGACCTCGCCGGGAAACGCATCGTCCTCGATTCTGGATTGCATCCGCGATTCGATGGCGCCGCCGCCCTGCCCGATTTCAGCCGGTTGCCGGATGGCACGGCCGACGCCATCGTCCTTTCGCATGCGCACCAGGACCACGTGGGCTCGATGCCGGTGCTCATGCGCCGCCAGCCGCAGGCGCCCGTTTTCATGACCGAGGCCACGCGCCTGCTGAGCGACGTGATGCTGCACAATTCAGTGAATGTCATGATGAAGAAGCGGGACGAAGGCATCGCCGACTACCCGCTCTTTACGCATCGTGAAGTGGATGTCGCCTTCAAGCGCTGGCGGCCCATTCCGCTGCGCACGCGCTTTGACGTGACCGGTGAGCGCCTCATTCCGGGCGAGGATGCCGAGGTCTCGCTCGAGTTCTTCGATGCCGGGCACATTCTCGGGTCGGTCGGCACGCTCATCCGCGCGCAAGGCCGCCAGATCTTTTACACGGGCGACGTGCAGTTCGATGACCAGACGATCATGCAAGGCGCGCAGTTCCCCGAGGAGGAACTGGACGTGCTCATCATCGAGACCACGCGCGGCGATCGCGCCAGCCCGCAAGGTTTCACCCGCGAGGGCGAGGAGTTGCGCTTCGCCCAGGCGATCAAGACGGCGTTCGATCGCGGCGCCGGCGTGCTCATCCCGCTCTTCGCGCTCGGCAAGACGCAGGAGATCCTCGCGATGTTCTACGAGTTCCGCCGCAACGGCCTGCTCGGCCTTGGGCCCATCTACATAGGCGGCCTCGGGACGAAACTTTCGGAAATCTACGACAAGCTCGCCCAGCTCGTCCCGCGGCAGCACCCCGAGTTGCAGCTTCTCCATGACGTCGCGCCCTTCACCATGGCCGGTCGCGCCGCCGAGGCCACCCCGCTCAAGGGCGGCCGCCTCTACGCGCTCTCCAGCGGCATGATGACCGAGAAGACGCTCTCCAACGTCTACGCCCGGCAGGTCATCAGCAATCCGGAGCACGCTCTCTTTTTCGTCGGTTACGCCGATCCCGCGTCGCCCGCTGGCCGCCTGCGCATGGCGGCGCCCGGCGATATCGTGCAACTCAGCCCCGAGGTGCCCCCGCAGGCGCTTAACTGCGAGGTCGAGCAATTCAACTTTAGCGCTCACTCCACGCGTGAAACCCTGCGCGCCTACGTCAACAAAGTGCGCCCCAAGAAAATCATCCTCGTCCACGGCGACGCCGGGGCTATCGAGTGGTTCCGCAGCACGCTGGCCGGCGACCTGCCCAATAGCGAGATTCTACTGCCGACTCCGGGCGTGCCGCTGGAATTGTAAGTTTTTTGGAAACCGCCGAGGCGCCGAGGCGCG
>NZ_JBDUCX010000249.1:0-9780 GCF_040003245.1 Chthoniobacter sp. | reverse complement strand
CCACGGTCATGCCGCAGATGGGGTCTTTGGTCACGGATTTCGATTCTTTCATGGTTTTGTTTCTTTCTTGGGTGTCGTCATTGAAGTGGGCTTGTGGCGGTTACATTGCCAATACCTTTTGAGGTGAGTTGCCATAGCGGTACGCTATCACAGGAAGCGGCCACGAAGTTTCTTCATTCAGCTTGCACAAGTTGTGTGTTTGCCATCGTTTGAACTCATGGGAGAACAAGGCTGCGGTTGCTGCCGTGTGCGGTCAGCGGCGCGCCGTAATGCCGCCAGGTGAAGTGCTCATAGACGCTCGACCAATACATTCCGAACCCGGCTGCAAAGAGCAGCTCCTCGACAGGCATGTGCATAACATGGAAGCCGAACAATAGATCGAGCCGCCAGACGCGCGCGATGTAGCCCGGCGACATCCACCGCAGCCCTTGGAGCAGCGCGATATAGAAGACCACAAAGAGCAACCCTCCAACCCATGTTTTGGTTTTCAAATCAGGCCGGCACAGCATCGCCGCGCCCGCTCCGACGAACATGGAAACAATGCCCGGATAGATCGGATTCCACGGCAGAAAGTAGAGTGCGAGGAAAACGACGAACGGCGATAACAGGGAGAGATAATGATGCCGGTGCAGGGGAAGCCGTTTCACCGCGGGATCGATGGGTTGCAGATTGCGGCCGGTCAGCGCGTTGTAAAGCACCGCCGCAACGCCGCCGATGGCGAAGCAAAAGATCAGGCTCTCAATGTCGAAGCCGGTCCGTTGCGCGAGGTTGAATAGGCTCGGCGGATTCCAATACTCCGGGACAAAGAGCGGCTCGGTGAGACCGAACGGCATGGTGAAAACGCTGACCCACCACATAACCCGTCTCTGAGCGGGGCACAGCGCGAAGAGCACGATCCACGGCACCAGAAAGGCGCTCGCCCAAACAAGCCAGACATAGTGATCGTTGGAGAACATAGCAGCGGAGGAAGTCAGAAGGCTGCGCCGATCTTGACTAGGAGCGCTTCATGGGGAAGACACGGACACACGCCACTCAACAGGCAGCAGCCGCGCCGGGCGATTTCGCGGCCGAGGCCGGGCTGACACGGAATCTCGGGGCAAGCTCTCTCAGTCTCCGGGTCAATTGCAGTATCCGAATTCATGGGTTCACTTGGCTTCCTCGGTATCCGGCTCGTCACTTCGCACCCTCGTCATGTTTCGCCACTGACCCCAGCGCGGGATGAACATCGGCACGCGCGTCCGATATTCGCGATATTCATTGCCGAATTCCTCCTCGACTTTTCGCTCTTCGCTTCGCGCCAGCAGGTAATAGGCAAGAACGATGACGGGGAATAGCGTGACGGAGAAAACGGTGGGCCAATGCACGACGCCCTCGCCGAATAACGCGATGAAAAGTCCGGTGTATTGCGGGTGCCGCACCAAACCATAGAGGCGGTCCGTGACGAGCCGGCCTTCCTTTCGGGCGCGGTGAAGTTCCCGCCATCCTTCCATGAATATTCCAAAGCCGGCGAACAGCAGCATGTAGCCGAGGATCATCGAGATCATCATGCCCGTCTCGCCCCAGCCTAGGAGCGTGGACCAAAGGTTGGCGTTGAGATTGGTCTTATCCAGGCCGAAGAATCGGACGAGCAGATAGATGGTGAGCGGAAAGCCATACATCTCCGCATAGAGGGCAATGATGAACGCCTGGACCACGCCCGCACTTGCCCACTCCTTCCACGTCTTGGGGGCAAGGTAGCGGTAGAGGAGCCAGGAGGCTGCCACGATTACGATGAGGGCGATGCCCCAGGTGCCGGAATGGGCAATGTGTTCTTTCATAGGTTTGCTTTTTCGATCATTTTCACAGCGACAAGGTGCGCAACCGCAGAGCGTTCAAGACGACGGAGAGATCCTGGCTCAGTGAATTCATGGGTTGTGCCTCGCTTCAAAGTTCACCGGCGATGGCCTCTTGCTTGGTTCGGATTCGATAGACCTTTTCCACGGGCAGCAGCGCGATGATGCCGTCACCTTCTCCGGCACCGTGCGCTGCTTCCATGATGACTCCGGCGATTCGTTCCGCGTTGTCTGTATCTGTGAAAATCTCGATGCGTGCGTGAGTCACCATCCAGTCGTGGGTGAAGAAATTGGCATACTCGCCATAGCCCTTCACCTTGGAGACACTGAGCCCCTTCACCCCCGCGTTCTGGAGCTGCTTTTCGACATCTTCCAGGCGCTCACTTCGG
Source organism: Chthoniobacter sp. (assembly GCF_040003245.1). Taxonomy (NCBI): domain Bacteria; kingdom Pseudomonadati; phylum Verrucomicrobiota; class Spartobacteria; order Chthoniobacterales; family Chthoniobacteraceae; genus Chthoniobacter; species Chthoniobacter sp. The sequence continues at coordinate 7,559 of NZ_JBDUCX010000249.1, read as the reverse complement.
ATGATGGCGGTGATTTTGCGCAGGTTCATTTCGTCAATCTCCATGCTCGTCGCCATCATTGATCGTCACCAATGCAGAGTGTGCCAGCCCCCGATGGCTCGCCGCGAGCGCAGGGTAGCAGACTGCGGTGGCCGCGATGATCGCGAAATGAAGCAGCGCATGCGACAGGCGTAGAGAACCACGATTCATAGTTAGTAGAGAAAGCACCGCTTGATGCCCATCGCTTCGTCGGTCATCCGAATGGATTCACGCCCATCCTTTACAGTGCCCGTGAGCGCGCGGATCGCGTCGATGTTTTCGGGAATGGCTATGGCCTGGTTGTCCACCTGGTAAGTGTAGTAGGCCTCGTTGCCGTTGACCGCGAGCACGTCCTCCCAAAGCGCGACTTCCCACATATCGCCGCGGGGGCGGCCCAGGTCCTGCATCAGATCAATCGTGCTGTTGAGGGCCACGATTCCGTCACTCATGCGGATGAAAGCGATGCGGGGCGCGGCACGAAACGCATCAAGGACTTCTTCGCGGCTGGCGGGACGCGTCAGTTCGATCACCCAATAATGGTTATGACACTGTGTGTGCGCCGCCTTTGCCGCGATCGTGACCAGGTCCAGTTCGGGCCGCACCGTCTGGGCATCCGGGCCTTGGTGACTCGGAATATGCGATTCTGGAACTACCGTGTTCATCACGCCGCTGTGATCGGATTCCCACGGATCGGTCGCGCGGCGGATGAGCACTCCCCGCGCCTTCTTGAGCAGGCTTGCGTCATGTAATGCGCCCAGCGTGCGGATAATGCTGGTGGTGTTGCACGAAACGACGCGTGTCGCGTCGCGATTGAGCGCGCTGGAATAATTCGCCTGCGCCACGAAGGAATGCCCGGTGACAGAGTGTTTCTCACCGCCCTGCAGAACCGCCTTCACCCCGGCCGTTTTGTATTTCTCCAGGTTTTTGGCGGCAATGCCTTTGGGCGTGCAATCGACCATCACATCCACTTCGCTGATCAGCTTGTCGAATGTGCCGGCGATAGGGATGCCTGCATTCTTCATTTCACCTTCTGCCGCGGCCAAGGAAGAATGGACGGGAATGCCAAGCATCGCGGCCGTCTTCAGCCGGTAGTCACTGATGATGTCGCTGATGCCAACCAGCTCCATATCTGACTGCGCGCGGATGGCATCGGCCACTCGTTTCCCGATGACGCCGTAGCCATTGACCCCTACTTTGATTTTACTGATCCCCATACATGGTAATGTTGTTGTTTGGTTGTGTGGATTGAAGTCGCTCTGTCATGGCATCCGGCGAGACGACCTTGATCCGAGATTATAGAATCCCGCGATCATCGCCCCGGCGAACCAGGCGAGGACGAAGGTGGAGATGATTCCCAGCAGCACCTCGCCAAACGGCACGTTCATGCGCAGGATCGGCGTGACATCGAGGCCGTGCAGGAGGCTGTTGAAGAAGGTGATCTGCTTCTCATGTGGCACGGTGCTCATGGTCAGGATGCAGGCGAGGTAGAACACGACACCGGTCAGACCGAAGGCCAGCCCGAGCCGGCGCGGGTTAATGATGCTGATGGTCTGATTGTCCATTGTCGTTGTGGTCTGATTGTTCATTGTCATTTCCTCCATGGTGATGATGGCCGGGCATGAAAAAATGGCCGGCAAAGATCAGTGCGACGAAGACCACTAGCGTGACGTTGTTGCTGACACCCAATGCCGGCAGCAGGAAGATCAGCAGCACCGCCAGGACGGAGCCGATCAGCATCCAAAGGAAGTGTTTATTCATCCGAGACTCTCCTTTCGTTGTGGGGATAGTTGAGGAACGAACGTCAGCACGCGGGCCTTGTAGGCGGCATATTGCTCGGGAAACTGGCGGCTGACTTCCGCCTCTTCGCGTTTCGCGAGGCGATAGGTGGCGAAGATCAAGATGGACCACATTCCGTAAGCCGAAGTTTTGGTGTCGTGTCCGTGCATTTGCGTGGTTCAGGTGGGGCGGCGGATCATTCCGCTCGCATTTCGGAATCACCATCCGCGCTGGGAGCGGAGCCAGCTACGCATCGCTTCGGAAAGACTCCGCATTTCTTCAGGTGAATCACCATCCGACAAACTCTGCGATCCTGCTTCTTCCAGTCCTCCAGAGATTTTCCGACAGATTTGTGCAGCGGTCATTTCCCGGAGCGTGCAGGCAAAAAGAATCGCATGCCTTCGCGAAGTCGGCGGGAAATAGACGGCCATCATCCCACCGGCATGCGATGAGATGTCACGGAAAACGCCCGGTTTACTTTCAGCAAGTGTCTCGAACCACGCTTCCGCACGGATCATCTAGCCCCAACCGCGCATGAACCTCCGGTCTTCCACTTGGAAATGGCTGGCCGCGCTGGCGGCGATCATCATCCTGGCTATCGCGGCTCGCCGGCTGCCGCTGCTCGACTGGTTGGAAGGCATGGCCGGCTCCCTCCGCGCGCTCGGCGTGTGGGGCGTGGTGCTCTACGCGCTGATCTTTGCGGCGGCGGCGATGCTGTGCATTCCGTGCCTGCCGCTCAGCCTTGCCGGCGGCTTCATCTTCGGCACTGGCGCCGGGTTGATCGCGGCGCATACCGGCACGGCTCTCGCGGCGGCTGGCGGCTTCATGGCCGCGCGGTTTGCCGGTCGCGCAAAGGTCGCGGATTGGCTCCGGCGCAGTGAGCGCTTTCACTTCATGGACGAAGCCATCGCGCGCGAAGGCTGGAAGGTGGTGGGTTTGCTCCGCATGCTGCCGCTGCCCTTCGGGCCGAGTAACTATCTCTACGGGCTCACCGGCGTGGACTTCTGGCGCTATCTGCTCGCGACGGTCATCGTCATGCTGCCGGGCAATGCGGTCATCACGTATCTCGGTTCCACCGGCGCGCGGAGCTTCAGCGGCGAGGACCGCCCGCACACGCTCGAATGGGTGATGCTCGGGCTCGGCGTCGCGAGTCTCATCGCGCTGTCCGTGCTGCTGCCGCGAATCCTGCGCCGGCACGGCGCGCTCAAACCGTCGGAGCCAGAGGCCGGACGATCGCCTCGAGCAAACGCCGGTGGAACGGACGACTGAGATGTTCATTGAGGGTGACTTCCCGGCTGTCGCCGAAATCCTCGACGAAGAATTCCTCCAGCGCGCGGGCGGCGGATGCACAGCGCACCAGCACGTTGAGTTCGAAGTTCAGGCGCATGGATCGGTTGTCGCAGTTGGCGGAGCCGACCATCACCAATTCGTCGTCAATGAGCATGGCCTTCGCGTGGTGCATGCCCGGCCGATACTCGAAAATGCGTACACCGGCGCGAAGGAGCTGCTCGTAGTAGGAGCGACCGATCTCCGCGAGATAGGGATGGTCGGACTTTTCCGTGCTGACGAGGCGCACGTCCACGCCCCGGTTGGCCGCGAGCCGGAGAGCGGAGAGGAGCAGGTCATTGGGCACAAAGTAACCCGCGGAAACCCAGGCCCGCTTTCCGGCATGATGCAGCACCGCTGCGAAGGAGTCGGCCATCGCTTCGACGGCGAGATCCGGTCCGCCGATGACGACCTGGGCGGGATAAGTGCCCGCCTGATCTCCCGCGAGATAGTAACCATCCCCCGTGATCTCCTCCTCTGCGGCGAATTCCCAATCCTCGGCAAAGACCTCCTGCAGCGCGCTGACGATCGGGCCGTGCAACTCCATCTGGAGATCGCGCCAACGACCGATCTTCGGATTATCGCCGGTGTAATTCGGGCCCACATTCATCCCGCCGACGAACGCGACCCGGCCATCGATGATCTGCAGCTTGCGATGATTGCGCAGATGCAAACAGAACCGGCTCCGCAATGGATTGAGCGAACGGAACCAGGCAATGCTTCCGCCCGCTTCCTCCAACTGGCGGAAGAAGCTCCGGCTCGTGTGCGCGCACCCGAGCGGATCGAGCAGCAGCCGCACGATCACGCCGCGCCGGGCGGCGGCGATGAGACGGTCGCGCAGAGCACACCCCGGCTCATCCTCTTCAAAGACGAAGAACTGCACGTGGACGTGATGCTTCGCTTTCTCGATCCACTCGTGGAGCGCGGGGAAAAATGTGGTCGTGTCCGGCAAGAGTCGCACTTCATCCGCCGAGGAAACCGGAATCTCCGCGAGACATTCGAGCGTTTGAAAAAGCGGCGCGTCGCGCGGGGGAATGTCCACCTTTGGTCCCACCTTTCGTCCCCTCGCTTGGCACCGCGAGGTGATCGCGTCGTGATGACACTGGCGCCGGCGCGTGAGGCGATCGAGACCGAAAAGAAGGTAGGCGATTGGACCGATGAATGGAAAAAGGATCACCGTCCAGACCCATGCGAGCGTCGAGACCGGCCGCTTTTGCGCGAGCAGAATGAAGGGGATTGCCGCCCAGGTGAGGAAGTAGGCGGTGAGAAGGTATTTCACGGGGCGTCGGTGGCGAAGGCCAGTTCCGCCACCACCGGCCGGTGATCAGATGTGTCGGTCGAGGACTCGATAACAGCGTGGCGCAGGGTGCGAAAGCCTTCGTTCACAAGGATGTAGTCCAGCCGCGCGAGACCGAACAGACTCATGATGCCGAAGAAAGTCCGGCTCGGTCCCTCCCGCGGATGCTCCGTGTGATAAAGCGTGTCCCGCCATTCCGGTGACGCGACCGAAGTCCCGGCAAAGGGAACTTTTCCCGTGAGAATGCGATAAGGAGCGGAGGATTCGCGGCAATTGAAATCCCCGGTCAACACCGCCGGATCGCCGGCCCGAATCTCGGACATTTTTTTGCGCAGCAGGTGCGCGCTGTGGGTGCGCGCGCGGAGTCCGAAATGATCGAGATGCGTGTTGAAGAACAGAAATGGCCGTCCGCTTTCCTGGTCGCTGAACCGCGCCCAGGTGACGATGCGCGAGTGCATCGCGTCCCAGCCGCGGCCCGGCTTTTCGCACTCGGCGGAAAGCCAAAAGCTCGATTGCTGAAGAACGCGAAACCTCTCGCTCCGAAAAAATATCGGCGTGAACTCGCCCACCTCCCTTCCATCGTCACGACCCACGCCGACCCACTGGTAGCCGGGCAGTCGCTCGTGGAGATCGCGGACCATCGGCAGCGTCGCCTCCTGCAAGCCCGCCACATCGGGCGCCACGCTCCGCAGCACCGCCACCACCGCGTCCCGCCGCGCCGGCCAACGCGCATTCCTTGGCGCATTGGACCAGATATTGAAGGAGCAGACTTTCATCGGCAAAGGTGGCGTTCGAGACGGGCGCGGCGTCGAGGCAGCGAGCTTGGCCTAGGCTGTCGCCGGTGCGGCGGACAAATTGAAGAGCTCTCTCGAGAGCACGCTGGAGCGGCTACGCGAGCATCGCTAGCGTTGTTGCGATGCTCTGTCGAAGCTCCTCCATGGTGATCCGTTCCGGCTTGGCGTGCTTCATGCCATGCACGACCCGATGGCCACCGCCGCCGTTGATCGTCAGGACGCAGGGTGTCGCGGATTTCGGAATCATCCGTCTGCTGCTTCCTTCATGATCTTGACGATCGTATCCTCCACCTCCTGCGCCACCCCTTCCAGTTGCGGCGTGTTGAACATCGCCAGCAGAGTGGTGGGCTTCAAGGTCGCCAGAATCGTCTTGCCGCCCTCCCGGTAAATGGAAATGCGGCAGGGCAGTGCCGTAGAAATGCTCATATTCTCATCGAGAACTTTCTTGGTCTGTTCGGGCTGACAGACTTCAAAAATCAGGCACTCGCGAAGGAACTCGACTCCCTTCTTCTCCATAGTTTGTTTGAGGTCGTGAACCTGCATGACGCCAAAGTGATCGGCTTGGACGGCCGCATGCAAAGCAGCCGCGGCACCACTGACGGTTTTGTCGGTAGGTAGTTTGAACAGCATAGATTTCCTTTCATGGTTGATAGCTCACTTCACCGGCGTGTAGTGAACGCCCGATCACTTCTTGGAAAGCTTGCTGATCACGACGACCAGCAGGACCACCACCACTATGCCGATCACCGTCCAAAGCCACATCCCTCCGCCCATCCATCCATTTGTATGGTTCATAATTGAATCGTTCATCATTGTATCGTTCATCATTGTATCGTTCATAATTAAGCGCCTTTGGTTGCGCCGCGACCAGCCCGCTACAGAACCCCACCCGCCGCCAAGGCAAGCTGGGATGTGTGCCGGATGTGCAGTCTCCGGCGTTTCCCAGCCTGGTTGGCGTGGAGATTGTGCTACGAGCCGTTGTGGCGCTCAGTAATCATTTCTGTTCTGTTTGATGTTCTTTGTGAGCATCCCCCGATTTGTCGTCCATGCCCTTCATCCCTTTCATCATCGGGCACTGCGCCATGGATTCCTTGCCCATTTGCATGTGCTGCATCATGTGTTGCATCATCTCCTCCTCCATTTTTGCCTTTCGCGCACCCATGGCGATCCGCTGGTCCACCATGTGGGTGATGACGGCGGCCATGAGGTTTATCTTCTTGTCCTCCGGCGCGCTATTCATCTTGGCGACATGCTCGGTGAGTTCAGTGTCTTGAGCCTTCATGTCTTCCTTCATTTTCTGTTTCTGCGCTTTCATTTCCTTGCAGCCTTCCATCATTTTGCCGTCCATCATCTTCTTCCCATCGGCCGGCTCGGCGGATTGCGCTTGGACTGGAGACCAGACGACCAGGGCCAGTGCCAGGGCGAGGCTTGAACGGATGAGGAGGTTTGTCTGTTTTTGGTTTTTCGTTTTCATAACTGTGTCTTTCTTTGGTTTTGTTTGGTTTGTTGCTTCGGCGAACGACTTGTTCGCAAAATTATTTCTGAATGCGTTCGCTGGGCTCGTGCGCGCGGAAGTTATCCGCAGCAGCAGCCGGGCTTTTCCTCGGGTTTTGTTCCTGCGGGTGGCCTCCGCCTCCTTGCGTTTCGTCAGGCGGTAGTGGGCGAAGATCAAGATGGACCACGTTCCGTAAGCCGAAGTTTTGGTGTCGTGTCCCTGCATTTGCGTGGTTCAGGTGTGGCGGCGGATCATTCCGCTCGCATTTCGGAATCACCATCCGCGCTGGGAGCGGAGCCAGCTACGCATCGCTTCGGAAAGACTCCGCATTTCTTCAGGTGAGTCGCCATCCGACGAACTCTGCGATCAACCGCAGAGCATCGCGATTCACGGGAGTTGTTTGAAGAGCCGTTGCGTGTGTTCGCGGCGGCAGAGTTCGGCGCCTGCGGTCATGACGGCGGCTGCGTCCGCGGCGACTCCGGACGGGACGGCATCACGCAACGAATTCTCCCGCGCTATGCCCGCAACCATGCCTGCGGAATGCTGCCGGCAAGGCGCCCATGATTGAAAAGAGCGGACAGACTGCGAAGAACCGGTGTCGGTCGATCCGAGTGGGAGGAAATGCGTTCGATGAAATCGGGTCCGGGGACGTGCAGCATCTCTCGGGGAATCGTGCTGCATGGGTGCGAAAGGAGCCTCTCCGAATCGCCTCCCAATAGCGCGTCGAGTTTCGGATTCATGGCGAAGCGAGCGGGCCGGCATTCTTGATCTCCTCGGCGGCATCCCCGGCGTTTTCCGCAAAGTTCGTCCTGAACATTCCCGCAAGTTCGCGAGCCTTGCGATCATAGGCGGC
>NZ_JBDUCX010000248.1:0-9831 GCF_040003245.1 Chthoniobacter sp. | reverse complement strand
TTTTAACCTCTTGCTGGACCTGCTCGGAGAAGCCCTCGCCAGCCGAGCTGATCCTCGGCAGGCGACAGAGGCGGCCTCGATGGACGGCGCGCTGCTGATCCGACTGGGACCCACCGAGGAAAAGGATGGCTATGCGGAGATCATTACTTCAAACGGCATTCTCCGCGGCCCGGATTGCGAGGTTACAATTCGGTATGTGCATGAGGTGGCTATAGAGGATCTGCCTGCGGAACCGGAATTAGTGGACGTTTGAAATGGACGTGAAGGAATATCCCGACGCGGAGCTGCGCTCGCGCCCGCCAACGAACACATGGCGCCGTCGCCGAGATCGCCTTGCTGCTCTCCAATCCAGTATCAGTGCGCAGGAACGCGACGAGCGGCAACGCGCCGTCCGCGCGCTGCTGAGCCAGCCGCTGCTTTCGCCTGAAGGTTCCACGAGTGAGTCCTTCAAACTGGTTCAGAAGCACCGCGACTGGCTACGGCCTTGGTTTGCCCATCATGCCGCTTGGCAGCTCATGCTCGATTCTGAAGCTGCGCGGCTGATCAAACGACCAGCTCGACTCGACGATGCGACACGTCCCTGTCGCGAGCCAATTTCAGACGTCCCGCTTAGCCGCCGAGCTTACGTAATCCTTTGTTTAGCTCTCGCTTCACTCGTCCGTGCTGATCGGCAAACCACGCTGGTGCGTCTGCGCGATTCGATCATTGGCCTAGTTCGCGCGGAGCCGCGCTTCGAAACGGCAGGTATCCGCGTGGAGTTGGAGCACCAAGAGTCGCGCCGAGACTTCGTCCACGCCATTCGTCTGCTTCTCGTTTGGCGCGTGCTGGAAAGAAAACAGGGCGAAGAGGAACGCTTCATCAAAGATGCCCAAGCTGACGCGCTCTACAACGTGCATCGCCCCGTCCTAGCGCGGTTGCTTGCGGCTAACCGACCGCCTTCGCTCGTGAGCACGAATGTCTTCCGGGAGCGACTACGCGCGCTGGCGGAGGACGACATTACCGCGACTTCAGACGAAGCGCGCCATCGGCGGCTGCGGCTCCGCCTCTTCCACCAGCTGCTCGACGATCCAGTGCTCTATTACGATGAGTTGAGTGAGGAAGACCGCGAATACTGGGATCGTCAGCGTGGCTTTATTCTTCCTGAGATCGAGATGGCGACGGGGCTCGTGCGTGAAGTGCGAGCAGAAGGAGTTGCGATGACTGATCCGAGCGGGACTCTCAGCGACTACGGCCTTCCCGAAGAGGGCACCGACGGACATATCACACTGCTGCTCGCGACCTTCTTGGCCGGGCGATTGCGCGAGTCGCCGGGGGTAAGTGTAGGCTTCGACACACTGGTCGCGCGAACGAGCAACTTCATCGCGGTGCATTACAAGCACTGGCGCAAAGATGTGCGCGAACAGGGCCAGGATCGCGCGTTGACACGCATGGTCGTCGAGCGGCTGTGTGCGTTGCGCTTGATGCGGCAGGAGGGCGATCTGCTTTTTCCTCTTCCTGCGATCGGGCGCTACGGCTTGCGCGAAGAATACGTCACCGAGCCCATCGAGGATACGTTGATGCTATGAACGCGGAGCTTTTCAGCGACGGGTCGCGAAATGGCTCGATCCCGCGATCGCTTCCTCAGCCGAAGCGCGAGCGTTGGCAGCCGCTGCGCAGCGGGGTCCTGAATATTTACAAATACGACGAGGAGGAGTTTCCGTTTGAAGACGGGCGGTTGCTGCTTCGTGGCAACAATGGAGCCGGCAAGTCGCGCGTGCTGGCGTTGCAGCTTCCATTTCTGCTCGATGGCTCAATGGATTCGCACCGCGTAGAGCCGGATGGCGACCAGGCCAAGCGCATGGAGTGGAATCTCCTCATGAACAAGCATGAGAATCGGCTCGGTTACACTTGGATCGAGTTTGGGCGTCGGGACGCCGACGGTGGCGAGCACTACATCACGCTTGGTTGCGGTATGCATGCGCGGAAAGGCACCGGAATTCCTCCAAATGCGCGGTGGTTCTTCGTAACGGCGCAACGAGTCGGCGATACGCTGCACCTGATGTCGGAGAACCGTGTCCCGCTCAACCGCGAGCGACTGGAAACAGCGATCGGACGGAATGCGGTATTTCGTACTGCATCCGACTATCGCGTCGCGGTGGATGACGCGCTCTTCGGTCTCGGTGCTCGATACGGCCCGCTCATCGAGCTGCTACTGCAACTTCGTAAGCCGCAAATCATGCGCGACTTCAAAGCGGACGATCTGTCGCGCCTGCTGAGCGAAGCATTACCGCCAGTCTCTCCGCGACTGATCGAGAATGTCTCCGTCTCTTTTCGCAGCTTGGAAAGCGACAGGCAGCAGCTCACCGAACTAACCGACGCTCGGAGCAGCGTCGATACGTTCCTGAAAACTTACAGACACTACGCTCGCGTGGCGGTGCGGCGGCGCGCAGGGGACGTGCGTGGAACGCACAGCCGATTTGAATCGGCGCAACGTGAGATCAGACGGTTAGTCGACAAGCGCGAACAGAATGAGATCGCACTCGCGGCGGCGCAGGCGGAGGAACGGCGTGTAGAGGAGGATCTCGCCGGCGTGCGCGAAGCGGAGCGAACTCTCCTCGCTAGCCCGGAGATGAAGAGCGCAGAAAATTTACGCCACGCGGCGGATACCGAAACCGAGCGGGTCAAACGTGTCACTGAGGCTGAAGAAGGGTGGCGTAATAGCCATGCGGCGCGGGACCAGAGGAGCGGCGAGAGGAAGGACGCGGAAGACCTCGCCGCGCGAGAAAACAGAACTGTCGAAAATCGCTATGACGCGTTTGCCGTAGCTTGGCGCGAGGTCGCTTTACCTGAAGAGAAGATTCCTTCGAATGAGGATGCTGGCGCAACTGCACGTAAGACCTTCGATCAAGCGATTGCGGAACGTGCACGTGCGATCGTTCTCCTCCGGCAACGAAACGCCGAACTCACAAAGACGATTGAGCGCCGAAAAGAAGAAGAGACCCGCTTTGAGCAGCGGCGCGATGATGTGATGCGATCCGAGGATGCGGAGACTGTGCAGCGGAGTGAACGCGCCGGGATATTGGAGGATATTTCGGCTCAGATCTATGAATGGGAGGCAACGCTGCACGTCCTTCCGCTCGCCAAAGGCGAGGATTGGCGAATTTTGCTTGAGGCGTGGCTTGAGATACCGGACACGACTTCGCCTTTGGCAGAACGGCTCGCAGCGGCATATCAATTTGCGACGCAAGGACTCTCGGAAGAACGCAGTCGGTCGAAGCATGCTCTTGACGAGCGAGGCGCTTCCCGGAAAGAGATCACTCTTGAGCTCGTTAGTCTCCGCGACGGTAAGCAACCAGAGCCGCTGACACCCCACACGAGAGCGGCAGATGCGCGCGTTGGTCGTCCTGGCGCGCCGCTTTGGCAGCTTTGCGGTTTCCGCGAGGATGTTGTCGCTGAAGATCGCGCCGGCTTCGAGGCGGCGCTAGAATCCGCAGGATTACTCGATGCATGGGTGGCGCCCGACGGTACGCTCATCGACGCGGCTACAAACGACATCTTTTTCGTCGGATCTGAGGGTATGCGAGATTCGGGATTGAATCGCGTGATGCGTGCAGAGGGCGACTTTTCTGATACTGTTGAGCGCATTCTTGGCTGCATTGGCGCGTCTGAAGCGGCAGGCGATACGTGGGTTGCGCGTGATGGGCGCTGGCAGCACGGGCTGTTGCGCGGCGCGTGGCAAAAACGTGCCGCACAATACCTCGGCCATGCATCGCGCGAAGAGGCACGCCTGCGACGCATCGCTGAATTGGAAGCCGCACTCCTCGAGATCGACGATTCCATTGCAGACCTACGACGAGAACGAAATGAGATCGAAGGACGCGCGGAGAAGCTCTCGTTAGAAAGCGAGAACGCTCCGAATCTCGGTACGCTGCAACGCGCGGCTCATGCACTAGAGAGTGCACAGGCAGCAAGCGCTGGTGCGCGTGCTCGGCTCGAAGAGGTCGATCAATTGCTCGGAAAGGCGCGCGAGGCGGAGCGTGTTGCGCGCGACACTCGCGATCGTGACGGCGCCGACCTAGGGCTGGATGCATGGAAGGAACCGGCCGCCCTCGAAACGATGGAGACGCTGCTCGCGGAGTTGCGCGTGAAGGCAGCCGCGCTCTGGCCCGCTTGGGAGGCCTTGCTTGCGGCCCGCGCCGCGTCCGAGAAAGCAGCCGCTCGCGAAGGCGAAGCACAGGTTTCGCTGGATTCAGCCGCTGCGCGACTGGAAGAGGCACGGCAGCTTGCGGCTGCCGCGAAGGCCCACTACGCGGCGCTGCATACATCGGTTGGTGCGACCGCAGACCAAGTCTTGGGGCGGCTGCAGGAAGTGCGGACGCAACTGACGGGACTAATCGAAGACGAGAAGAGAGCTCGCGAGAGCGCAACAAACCTAGCCGTGGCAAAGGCGGTGATCGGTACCCAGGAAGAACAGGCGGAGGCTGACCGTAAAGTCCATGAGACGTCGCGCGAGGAAGCAGTCAACCGGCTCCAGCTCTTCGTCGAGAAGCGGCTGCTCGAAGAAGCCGCCGATGACTTGCAGCCCGAGCGCGTCGATCTTCCACCTAACCCAGCAGTGGAACTCGCACGGAAGATTGACCAAGCACTGGAGAGCGTTGTGGCGGACGATGATGCGTGGAAGCGCGTGCAATCCGGCATCCAACAGCAGTTCAGCGCATTGAATGATCAGCTAGGCATGCGCGGCTATCACCCTCAAGCCGAGATCGTGGGTCACGAGGGCGTCTTCGCGATCACCTGCGCATTCCATGGGCAGGCTCGCACCATGAGCGCGCTACGTCAGTCGTTATCCGACGAGATGGAGAACCGCGTGCAAATGCTCGATGCGAGAGAACGAGAGGTGATCGAGAACCACCTTATCGGCGAAGTGGCCACCGAGATACAGAGTCTTCTTCGCGCGGGAGAAGATTGGGTTCGCGTTGCAAATGAACAACTCGATCAGCGGCCCGCAAGCAGCGGCATCAAGCTACGATTCGTGTGGGATGTCGATCCGGAAGCCGCGGATGGATTGGATGCCGCGCGTCGCCAGCTTTTAAAAATGACAGCTGCGTGGTCTCCGGCTGAGCGCGACAGCATTGGTCGCTTTTTGCAAAGTCGAATCAATGCGGCACGCGCGGCCGACGAGACTGCACCGTGGCAGGAGCATCTGCGTCGCGCGCTTGACTATCGCGGGTGGCATCGTTTCGGGATTATGCGCTTTCAGGACGGTCAGTGGAAAAAACTTACAAAGCAGACCTACGGCACCGGTTCTGGTGGTGAAAAAGCGCTGACCTTGACGCTGCCGCAATTTGCCGCAGCCGCCGCGCACTACCAGAGCGCCTCGCCCTATGCTCCACGCCTGATCTTGCTCGATGAAGTATTCATCGGCATCGACAAACCGACGCGGTCGCGACTAATGGGGCTGCTCGCCAGTTTTGATCTCGATTTCGTGATGACGAGCGAACTGGAATGGGGTTGTTATGCAACGCTACCGGCATTGGGGATTTGCCAGCTTTCGTCGCGTCCGGAATCGCCTGCGGTGAATGTCACGCGCTGGGTCTGGAACGGGCGAAAACTTCTGAAGAGCGGCAATGGGAACGGCGCCTGATGCTGCTCGGGTTTGCGCTTTTTTCGCGCAACCGGGCTTCGGATGGATTCTTGATCGACTCGCAGAGCGGATGTCACGGGGCCGCTCTCTTACAGGCATCATCGCCAACGCACACGCTACGCCCGAAGAACGCCGCGCCCTCGACGACTTGCTCGGCAGGCGAAGCACCGCAGGCAAACAATTGAGCCTTGATTTGGCGGAACTGGAGCAAACGCTTCGCTCAACGGGAATGGCGGATCGACTGGAGGACGCGGTGGTTGCGTGTCGGGGTGCCATCGAGAACCAGCGCGCGCGCGCGGAGCGCCAGCAAGAGGAATGGACCGCGCTCTTCGATGGTGCACGCACACGTTGTTCCGAACAGGACGGCTTGTTAAACTGGATCAGTGCGTTTCAGCGAGACGGGTCATTGAAGCGGATCGCACGCGGCGATCTCGCGGTCGCGGCGAGACTCGTGGAAAACGCAATCCGTGTTCTCTTGCGCGAGCCGAGCGAAGAAATTCTTCTCGCGAATCTCGCCGCTGAATGCGTCGGAGACAGCCACGCTCTCGATCGCGGACAACCCCTCGCGACGCTCTGTCTCCGCGCCATCGGATCCGTGCATGGCATCGACGGCCAGCGCAGTGCGGACGCCCGGCGGAAAGCCTGGGCTAGTATCGGCGTCATCATCGACGATCTAAGCGCGCCGGTTTTGGTGTACAATCTTCGGGCTGCCCCGGACTCCGCGTTGGGTTCGGTTCTGGAACTTCATCGCCAGCAAAAGCAACCTGCTTTTCTCACGTATCGCCAACTTCAAAGCGGTAACTCTTTTCAACCGCTCCATCCAGCGATGTGCGTCATCTTCGTCTGCGAGAACCCGAGCGTAGTGAGTGCAGCTGTGCGCGAGATTGGCGGGCGCTGCCATCCGCTGGTCTGCACCAATGGGCAACCAGCGTCCGCGACCCATCTGCTCCTATTGCAACTTCGCCAAGCCGGTGCCGAGCTGCGATGCCATGGGGATTTCGATTGGGCGGGCCTGCGAATCATTGATCAGCTCGCGCGCCAACACGCAGCGATCCCGTGGAAGATGAGCGCAGATGCATATCTCGCGGCTGAAGGGACAGTCGTTGCGGAACCGCAATCCTTTGTCACTTCGTGGGCGCCAGAATTAGGAGATGCGCTGCGAGATCGCGCCAGAGCGGTTTACGAAGAACAGGTCCTTAGTTCACTGCTCCAGGATCTCGTCTTACCGGAGCGGCTGTAGGGGTCGCGGCTTCTTGTCGCCGTTGCCTCGCAAGCAACAGTCGAATGCACTTATATTGAAAAGATGCCGTTCCAGTTCCCTCCTCTTTCAGACAAGAAGCGATTTCCGCTTCTGTGTTCGCTGTCAGACATACTTGATCATGCTTTGATGGTCTGCGACGACCTAGTGCTGTATTCACCGCAGGAATCTGCCGCGGCGAACCTTGCGACTCGAATGCCCGGCGATGAGTGGCATTTGTATGGCGACACGCGCTGGCCGTCTCCAGCCGCCTGGGTCGAGTTCCCGCTAACGCATCATTCGTTTCTAGATCACGGCGGCGTGCTTGTGATTCGCGCCGAGCTTCCCCGCAAAATTGCGCAGCCTTTCGAGTGGATCGCCGCCAATCATCCGCTGGGGCGCATACTTCCGGCGATGAAATCCCTGCCGATGGCTCAGACAATCGCGGAGATGCTCGAGTCGCAGGCGGACTCAGATGAAGTAATCGGCCGACCAAATGACTCGCGACCTGCCTATGTGCAAAGTTACTGCATCTACGAGCAGCCAGCTGGCGAGGACGACGTTCGGTTTGTCGCTGCTTACACTGACCTCCTGAATGGAGGTGGAATTGTCATTCCAAGATATCGTACAGGAGAGTTTCAGTCAGAGGATCTGAGTTTATGCCAATTTTCGCTGCACGCGCTCTTCCGGCTTAATGGAGGTCGGATTAGCGGAATGCATTTTGCCAGTCATTCACTACTGCCAGAATTCGGTCCTCTACTGTTGAGCGGCGATGCCGCTCCGCCCAAGTGGGCAAGCTTCCATCCTTCGCGCACGCTGCGGACAAGACCAGCCGTGCGAGCGCTGCCGTCGCCGCGCTTGACCAATGACCTGATGGACATGCCTGATTACGAGGCAATCCTCAACGTCCGTCGACGCGAGGCCAATGCGCACATGCTGGCGTTTGACCGCGTGGGACGGCCGCGAGAC
This sequence comes from Chthoniobacter sp., assembly GCF_040003245.1. Taxonomy (NCBI): domain Bacteria; kingdom Pseudomonadati; phylum Verrucomicrobiota; class Spartobacteria; order Chthoniobacterales; family Chthoniobacteraceae; genus Chthoniobacter; species Chthoniobacter sp. The sequence continues at coordinate 2,002 of NZ_JBDUCX010000248.1, read as the reverse complement.
ATGGCGCTGTTCAATACCGACACGAATTCAACAATGGCGGCGTACATGCATCGCGCGCACGGCGGCGCGATCTACATTATTCCTGAGCGGCTTGTGGAAGAATTTCATCACACCGACTGCTCAGAAGTAAGAGTTGGCGACATTAAGCTGCCCTTCGCGAGCGTGTTCTTAAAGTTCACGCCGCCGGAAGCTGTCTGGCTTGAGGAGAATGCGCGGGTGGACGGCTGTTATATCGGAAAACAAGGCGACGAGTTTCTCTTCACGCTTACGTCGCGGCTCGATGGAGTTGATTACGAAAAGTCCCTGTCAGTTGCGTGCATGGACTCGATCTTCGCGCTTCATATCTCAACGTCTGATCTGGAACTCCAGGTTAACAGCGGAGTCCAGCTTGGAATCGAAGCGTTCCTTCGGGATAATGAACCGCCTACAGAGAACTTCAGCAGCGAGGTCGAGCGGCCGGACGGCACCATCGCACGTGTCGAAGATATTCGGGCGAGAAGTCGCAGGCGCAGAATTGAGCGCTTTCGCTCTCAAGAGCCGGCATTTCGCGCATGCCTGAACATCATCGTAAACGCAGCGTGCTTCATCACGTTTCGACCCGATGATGTCTCTGACGCATGGGAGGGAGAACCGTCTCCAGTGGTACTTGCCGCTGCGGCCACGGCGGGAGAAACTCGACGCAGCCGCGACAGAAAACTCGGCGCTGTTCACAAAATTGAAACGGGCGATTTCACCCGAGTTAAGATCTGCGGCCGAGATTTGTTCTCAGATGCTGCAAGAACCGAAGGCGGAGGGGCAGACGGTAAATCCCCGCGCGCTCATTGGCGACGCGGACATTGGCGTCGGCAGAGACACGGACCCGGTCTCAGTCTGATCGTGTTGCGTTGGATTCGGCCAACGATCGTCATGAAGGATCACGGCGAGCCGGTGGAAACTCGGATTTACGAAGTTGAGCAGTAAACGCTAAACGTTATCGGTCGCTTTGCACGCCATTCGGTCTGGGGCGGCGGCGTAATTAAACGGGTTCAACCAACGCATCGGTATTTACTCAAAGTCAGCTTCGCCGTCACTTCAGGGAAGCGAGTGGCGTGGCCGAGGAAAGAAACTCACGTTAAACCGACAACAGCGGCGGATTTGGTCCGTAGGCCAATTTCGGTCGAGATGATTGATCCAGACATCGCTCCCGCTGGATCACCGATTGTAGCAGAGGCTTGATTCTTCGTGATATCGAGTGCGCTGATGATCTGCTGCTGCCGCTCGGTTACATTAACGAGCTTTTCTTGATGTTCGAAAGGTTGATCGAGCTGCTTTGTTAGATCAAAAGACTGACGGCGAGATTGCGCGAGATCGATTTCGCGTTCGCGGAGCCGGTCTTCGATGCTGTCGAGCGCGTGTTCGAGAGATGCAATCGTGCCTGCCGCGCTTTCACTGACGTTCGCACGATAGCGGTGCTTACCGTGGATAAGTAGCGTTGTGCGTTCGTCGAAGCGTTCAACGGAGACTGGAAAGCCGCCTATGTTGCCGATGGCTTTGGTCGATTCGAAGGGCTTTATCGCAGCGGCCAGGAACACGAATGCACGACCGGCTTTTACGCGATCGGTGAATGTCTCGTTGTTCACTGTCATCGAGAAGTTGTCGCCGCGCGTGCTCGTTCGCGTGCGCAAGTCCTTGCGGATATTTGCGATCTCGCTTTCGGTGACTGCCGACTCGTCGCCTAGCCGGCGAATACGATAGCGCATTTGATAGAGGCTTTCGGTGTGCTGCTTCTTCAGACGCGTTAGACGCATGACTTCGGCGTCAATGCTGGCTTTCTCGATGACGAGCGGATTGCCTGACGCGATCGCTTTTACTTCGGCATAGGTGAGCGCGGCGGAGTCAACGTCCTCGGCGCGACGAACGGTGGCGTCGCCGGTCATCACCTGCGCGATGAAGCGGCATTTCGTTTCCAGCGTCTGCCACATGTAGGCGTCGAAGCTGCCTTCGGTGACGTAGCGGAAGATCT